>CAYXFW010000595.1:0-2458 GCA_964464305.1 uncultured Verrucomicrobiota bacterium | reverse complement strand
GTGATCTGCTGTAGCTGCGACCGGTGGTCGCGGCGGGCAAGCGCTCCGGTGCGCGAAATGACCGCGACCATCCAGCTTCGCGATGCGCTTCGTTGCGGCAAGCCGGTCGCGGGCACAGCAGACCCGTTCTGAAACCGCATCGTGGTCTTCGTCGTTTGTCTCGCGTGAACATGACCCGCAGAAGTGCCATGCGCCCGCGGACTTGAAACTTGAAACCTGGAACTTGAAACTCTACTTCCCCATCGCGTCCTGGGTCGCCTTGCGGCGGGCGGCGTGGATGCGGCCGTTGGAGGCGAGGAAGCGCATCGTGTAGTCGCCGAGATCCTCGAGCACCTCGCAGGTGCCGCCGGCGCGTTCGACGAACAGGGCCCCGGCCGCGAGGTCCCAGAGATGGATCGTCGTCTCGACATAGCCATCGCCGCGGCCGCAGGCGACGTAGCAGAGCTCGGCCGCCGCCGAGCCAAGGATGCGGAGTTTCTGGACCTCCGTCGCGAGCCGCATTGTGACGCGCATCGAGACCCCGTCGTCGCCGTCGGTCTCGATCATGCCGGTGTAGATGATGCTTCGATCGAGGCCGGCCGTGTCCGACACGCGCACCGGCGCGCCGTTGAGCGTGGCGGGGCCGTCGGCCGTCGCCGTGTAGATCTCGCCGAGCATCGGCAGGGATACGGCGCCCGCGATGGTGCGGCCGTGGTGCTGGACGGCGATCGAGTTGCCCCAGTAGGGCACGCCGTGGGAGAAGTTGACCGTGCCGTCGATCGGGTCGATCACCCATCGGTATTCGCCGTCCTCCCGCAGCCCGCGCTCCTCGCCGAGCAGCGCGTGGTCCGGGAACTCGCGGCGGATCACTGCGGAAGCGACGCCCTGGCATTCGACGTCCAGCGCCAGTTTCAGATCGTGCGCCCCGACCTCGATCGTCTCGGTGCGGCGCGCGTAGTGATCGGTCGCATGCCGCCCCGCGGCCTGGGAGGCCGCGATGCAGATGTCCAGCAACCGGGAGGTCGAAACAGGGTTCATGGGAAGGGGGTTCTCCACCGCAGGCCGGGGAAACGCGCGAAATCGCGGTCCGTTGTGATCCATTCGCATCCGGACTCGATGGCCAGGGCGGCGTGATAGGCGTCGCTGACAAGGTTGCCCTTTGCGCCCGATCGCCGGCAGAGGTCGAGGAACAACGCCCAGTGCCGCTCTCCGGGGGAGACAATGCGGACGTTCGGATGGGTACGCAACTGGTCGACGTACGCGATCCCCTCGGCGAGCGGAGACGGTGTCGCAAACACCTTCGGGTGGGAGACGATCCGGAGGACACCGGCCAAAACAAGATCGGACATGCCAACGGGCGAAGGACCGTCCAGAGCTTCCTCCAGCCAGCGCCGGTACCGCGCATGCCCCTCGGTGTCCGCGCGGTGTGCGTAGACGAGGACGTTGACGTCGGGGAGAATCACCGGTCCTCCATGAGGTCCAGGAGGGCAGCATGGCTGTCGAGGTCCACCCCCGGTCTGACCCCCGAGCCGCGAAACGTGCGGATTCGCGTGCGCCGGGCCGGCGGTCGCGGCGCCGTGGCGCCGTACAGATATCCGCGCAGGGCCTCGTCGATGACGCTTCCCAACGAAGCGCGCCGCTCGTCCGCCAGCTTCCGGGCCCGATCCAGCAGGGCCTCGGCCACATTGATCGTTGTCCTCATGGCGCATCACAGCATATAGTGAGCGCATCATGATGTCAATGCGCTCCCCCGGCGACAGCGCCGATCCTGGATCGACGAAAGAGACGCTCCGCACGGGCCTCCCGTGCGGCGGGGCGAGCCACCTCGCCCTACCCGCCGTTCCCGTGGAATCCGTGGTAGGGCCGGGCCGCTGGCCCGGCCGGTGGGCCCGTCCCGCAACCTGCCAGACATCGGAGATGCGCTTGAAGTTCCATCCCACGGCGCTAGTCTGCGCACGGGGACGCGCGGCTCGGGGATCACGGACTTGGAGCGACGGGAGACGGTGGCAGTGACAAATGACCGACAGGCTCTTGAAACCGGGTGGGGATGACGATGGAAGTCGTCGGCGTGGCGCTTTTGGTCATGATCGGGATTGCGTGGGTGGCGGTCATTGTCTTCAAGGGGACACCCGAAATGACCCGGTGGTCGGAGTTGACGGCGGAGTTTGCCGCCCAAGGGCGATTTCCTGGCTCCAACTTCTGGTCTCTCTGGGTGAACGATCTCCAGCTGAATGGGTGCGTACGTCTCCATGTGGACACAGGGGGGTTCTATCTCGCACCTCTGTGGCCCCTTTCGTGGTTCATGAAGCCCGTTCTGATCCCGCTTTCGCGATTGCGTGTTACGACATCGATGCGTTACGGGCTGAGGAAGGTCGAAATCGTGGGGACGAATGAGATGTCCCTTCATCTGGCTGAGATTTGGGCGAAACGAATCGAAGCGCGCCAAGGACCGATGCGGGAGAACACATGAGGAATCAGG
>CAYXFW010000594.1:0-2460 GCA_964464305.1 uncultured Verrucomicrobiota bacterium | reverse complement strand
TCCGGTGTCGGACCGTTGCGGACGACGCCGATCGGCACGTCGCCGCGGCCGTAGAACGTGTTCACGACATCCGTGAACGCCGCGGCGAGCGGATGGTCCTTGGTGATGGTGACGGCCAGCAGCCGGCACTCGCCCCGCGTCTGCAAGGCGTGGATCACGCCCAACGCGAGGACGTCATCGACGTCGTTGCCAATGTCGGTGTCGAAAATGATGCCGGTCGGGCGGGGCGCGACCGCCGACACCTGCGCAGCGACGCCCAGAGTTGCGGCGGCAAGAAGCGCGAGCACTCCGTTTTTCATTCAGGCTCCCTTTGGCTTGAGTACCGGCGCGGCGCCGGAACTTCCATGGCTCTCGTCCTATGCACCTGCCGTCCGGAGGGCGCAAGAGAAAACGAGCGGCCAGGGGGCCGGCGGAGGGGGTGGGGAATCGCACGCGGCCGCCCGGCTCCCAATGTCCCCCTCGTCGCGGGGCCGCGCCCCGCACCTTGCCCTGCCGCGATCAGACCCTCTCCAACTCCGCCGCACTCCCGCATTCGGCCATCGGGAAGGCGTTCTTCCTTCCCGTCACCCAGCTCTCGAACCGGAGCCAGTCGGTGTCCTGGTCGATGCCCGGCTGAACAGGCGGGAACAGGAATCCGTTTTTCTCCAGCGCCTGCCGGCTGCCCTGGCGGCGGTAGGCGGTCGCCCAGCGCAGCAGCGCGCGAAGGCACCGGCTCTCGCGCTCGGGGTCGTGGGACATTCCCTCGAGCACCTCCGCCGGGTCGAGCCCCATCTTCCGGAAGCTGTCCCGTACGGACACGGTGTCCGGATCCGCAGCCTTTTCCGTCGTTCTCATCGCTTCGTCCTCCCGGCCGCAGGCTTTCCGCCCCCGGCCTCACCCATGGGAAGGAACCGGGCGACGAAAATTCCGGAGAACTTTCTGAGATTCGGAATTTGGCACTTGAAACCGGCCCGACTGCGGAGCGTACTATTGCGGAAACGGAGGAATTCACATGTCCAGAACTCTTCGGTTCGCGTGGTTTGTTCTCGCAGTTGCGGGCACGCTGCTGGCGTCGGGCTGCGGGCCGGTCTGACGGCCATGACGTGGCGGCGCCATGCCGACTGCGTCCGGCTCAATGCGCGCGTCCTCCGGCTGCTTGCCGCGGGTCGCTGGATGGGGCCCTCGGATGTGGCCCGCAGTTACGACGGCCTCGCGCAGGACTACGACCGGGCATGGCTCGTGCATTTGCAGGGTACCACCGCACAGCTTCTCGACCGGCTGCCGGCAGCCCTGCCGGACGGTCCGGTCCTCGACCTTGGCTGTGGCACCGGCTTCGCGGCCCTTCGTCTCGCCGCGCGCCTCCCGGATCGCGCCGTTCTGGCCTGCGATCTCTCCGCCGGCATGATCGCCGAGGCCCGCGCACGCCCGGGGGCGGAGCGGGTGGCCTGGAGCGCCGCGGACATGCTCGATTTTCTGGCCGCGCGCGCGGACGCCTCGGCCGCACTCGTCATCGCGGCGTGGTCGGCCGGCTACACGGATTTCCGTCGCGTGGCGTGCGAGTGCCGTCGCGTGCTGCGTTCCGGCGGCTGCTTCGCCTTCGTCGTCAACCTGGCCGACACCCTCGCACCGCTGCGCCGCGCGTTCCGCTATTGCATGCAGGCCCACGCCTCCGAACTGCGCTGCCTCGCCCGATTCCCGTTCCCGCGCGATGCCGTGGCCGTTCGCGCGGACTTGGGCGCGGCCGGCTTGGCGACCGCGCAGTTCGAGGAGGGGGAGTGTCCGATCGAACCGCCGGCGACGCCGGATGGCCGCCGCCTGCCGTGGCTTCTTCGGACCGGTGCGCTCGCCGGCTACGACGCGATGCTGCCCCTCGGCCGCCCCGGTCCCGTCGCCGACACCTTCGAGGCGAGGCTCGCCGCGGACCCGGAGCCGATCCGCCATCACTTCGTCCTGGCCGTGGCGGTGCGCCCATGAGCCTGTCTCTCCTCCAGTTCGCCGCGCTGCTGCTCGACCCCCGTGTCTCCGGTCCGCCGCTTCGCGCGTTGCGGACGATGCGCGCCCGCGGCGTCCGGCGGCTTCCGGTCCGCGTGTACGATCCCGCCAGCGGCCGTCTCCGGCTCGCGCAGATGCGGCAGTTCCTCCACGAATGGCTGGGCGGCGAGCGGCTGACCCGCCACCGCGGGCAGTGGGTCCTCAACTCGTTCCTGCCGCCATTCCCCGGCCCGGCCTACCAACGCATGTTCGACAACATGTTCTCGGGCCGTCACCTCAGTCCCGTCTCCGCCTTCCTTGCCGTCACCGCCCGCTGTCCGGCGGATTGCGCCCACTGCAGCCGCGGCGGCCGGCGCGACGGGCCGGAGTTGACGACGGCGCAATGGACGGATGCCATCCGCCAGTTGCATGGCCTCGGCACAAGCATCCTTGGCTTCACGGGTGGGGAGCCGTGCGTCCGCCAGGATTTCGCCACGCTGGTTCGCGAGG
>CAYXFW010000593.1:0-2476 GCA_964464305.1 uncultured Verrucomicrobiota bacterium | reverse complement strand
CTCGTGCCCGCCGTGAGCTCCTCGAGTTCGGCCATCGGGCGCGCGAGTTCGTCCAGCGCCTGCTGCGCCGTTTCGGAGGCGTTGCCGCACAGCACGCACTCGTCGTTTACGATGGCATCACGCAACCAACCGACGCCGCGCACCCGATCCTTCTGATCTGCCAGAACAGCGCCATAGTCGGACACAGAGCTGCGTAGGCTGCGTAAGCGTCTCAGCCTTCGGCGACGGTCGGCGATCGCACGGTCAAGCTCCTGCTCGCGCTTGCGGAGCTCTTCCAGGTTCCTGACGGCGGCCGATACCCGGCCGGGCGAGGCAGCCGACGCCCCCGCCGCCCCGACCACCCGACGAAGCAGGCCGATCACCTCTTGGAGATCATCCGGAAGAGGTCCGAGCGGCAATAGGCCCAGTTCCTGCGCGCGGAGGAAGGCGCCCGTCGCGTTGGCCCGCCAGCGATCGAGAGCCTCGCGCCGCAGCTTCAGATCGGACTCCGCCCTGCGCAGTTCGTCCCGCAGAAGCTTGCGCGTATGGGCCCTGACCAGATCCTCGTTGGTCACCACGCCCAATGCGAGGGGAAGCACGTTCCGCAGCTTCTCCCGATGCTCCGACGTGTCCGCCTTGAAGAACATAGTGTAGGGGTTCGCGACGATGTGCTGCGGAAGGAAGTTGAAGGCCGCCATGTCGCGGAAGCTCGCCCGAGCGTTGTAGCCGCGCATCTCCGGATCGGTGCTCAGGTTCGACAGCTGGGAGAGATCGTCGAAGAGCTGCTTGATGCGGTCGGTCCGCGCGTTCCGTCCCGGCCGGGTCGGAAGGGGCGTGGAGCAGTCCTCGCCCTGCTGCAGCCAGTATGTGTCCGACACCTCCCTGGCCTCCGGCTTCGCACGGGCCAGGCGCATGGGTCCCACTTCGGTATCCAGCGTGAGGCCGAACCAGGACGTGTAGTCCCGGATCAGTCCGACGGGAATGAAGCTCGATCCGGCTCCGAGCACATAGTCGATGATCGCGGCGATTGACGACTTACCCGTGCCGCTCCAGCCGCTGACGACGCTGATCCGTTCCGGATCGAGGCCTATGACACGCGGCTCGTGCCGTATGTCCTCGGGCCAGATGATGATCTCGCGGATGAACAGCTTCATCTACAATCGCACTCCCAGTCGGTTGAGCAGCGTCGGCGCGCTCTCCTTGGCGAACCAGGCGCCAAGGCGCTTCGCCGCACCGAATGTCTCGTCGAGGCGCCCGTCCGCACGCCGGATCTGCTTGGGGAGGTCGTTGCCGACCGCTCTGAACGTCGGGAGCCCGCCGGCGTGCTCGCGGGTGAGAAGGCCGGTAGCGGTTCCGACCTGCAGCGCTCGCAACGCCTCCGCCATGGCGTCCTCGACCCGTCCTTGGAGCCCAGCGACAATATCGGGAAGCTCCGAGACTGCCTTCAGCAATCCACTGTCCAGGTTCATGCTCCTGATCTTCTGGACGGTCCGATCGTGGAACAGCATGCCTTCCGCGAGCAAGAAATGGGCAAGCATAGGCGCTCTTCCCTCCGCGTGATCTGAGAAGCTGCGGGCGAGATGCCAAAACGCGGCGGCGCCGAACGCGGGGTTCCGGAGGATGATCTCCTCGTGATCCTCACGCATCCCGCGTGCCTTGGTAGTTCGGATCCCACCAGACGAGGTCGTCGTCCGCAAGACGATGATAGTGGCCGGACGTCATGTATAGTTCGTCGCAGGGCTGTCCGAACAGCGCCTCGTGGTGGTTGTAGGTCGTCGCCGCCAGGATGAGCTTGCCTCGCTCCACCCTCGTCCTGGCGCCATGCTCCACCTTCACGCGCCGTCTCTCTTGGAGCCAACGCTGCTTGAGCCTGTTCCCGCGGTCGGCCCATTCGCGCACGGGAATCTCGCCGTCGCGGGCGAGCCTGTCCTTCTCCACGTTGAAGCGGACAAAGTGCTCGATCGCCTCGAGCACCTCATCGTCGTCGGCCTCGATCCGCCCGAGGTGGTCAACGAAGGGGCGTCCGCGCGTCCGCGCGACGTCGCCGGGCGCGACGTCAAGATCCGATGCCGGACGGGGGAGGAGCCGGCTGCGCGCCAGCAATCGTTCGATCTTCCGACATTGTGTCAGGCACGCCTTCCGCGAGACGATCGCAGGAATCCCATTGCTCCAAGCACTTTGGAGAACGGAGTGGAACCACCCCACCAGCGCGTCCAGCACTTGGTCCCGGTCGGCGGTCGGATCAATCCCGAAACCGTTCGCGATCCCGTTCCGAGCTTGCTGCAGATCGTAGTCCTCGACCAGCTCGATGCGGCTCAGAAGCTGGCCGAGCACCTCGTCCGTCTCGGCGAGGACGTCGTCCGCTATCCCCTGGATCTTCGTGGGGCCGCCATCCTTGGCGCGGAGGCGTCTTCCCATCCCTGCCCTGCGCAACGCTGCCGTGGCTTCCGTGACCGACTCCGCATCGACGCCGCGCCTGAGGAGATCGACGACCCCC
>CAYXFW010000592.1:0-2477 GCA_964464305.1 uncultured Verrucomicrobiota bacterium | reverse complement strand
CGTGGTCAGGGCCTCGCCCAAGGTCTGCGCCTCGCGCCGGTCGAGGTTTCCCCGGGTCTTCTCTTCCAACATGCCCAGCAGGTCGATGGTCCAGCCTGCGCCGGCGAGATCCACCTCCGCGCGGCCGGTCTGCGGATTCACGAGCTTCCCGAGCTGATGCATGGACGAGGTCGCCAGCATCATGACGAGCTGTTCGAAGGGGGAGATGTCGCGGTCGGGCGCGGGTTGATCGCTCATGGCCGGGGCTCCTTGGTGGTGCGCCGGGTCGTCCGGCGGGGTTTTGCGGACTGTGGCAAGAACGGAAAGCGGAACGCGGATTCGAAGTCGTACCCGCCGGCGAAATCCTCGGGCTGGTCCTCTTTCGATGCACCCAAGACGCCCGTCCCGACCAGGTTGAAGACCAGCGCGCCGATGTCCTCGGTGCGGCGGACACCCCAGTGGGACAGCACGCGCAATGCCATCGGACCGAATTGCTTGAGCGCAAGCTCGCGGAACCCGTTCGCCAGCTCCCGGCCGCTGACGTGCCGCGCCGGACCGGCTGCCGGCTTCTTCAGGGACTGGATCGTGAAGTCCAACGCCTCGCGCAGGAAATAATAGGCGTCCGCCTCGAACCGGGGGTCATCCCCCCGGACGCGCGCGACGGCCTCTTCGAAACTGATGCCTTGCATGACGGCGAAGTATACGCACCCCCCGCTCCGCGACAACCCCCACGCCCTACCGGGCGGCGGGTGCCCGCGGATTGCGCAGGTAGTACAGATAACCGTCCTCCGCACCGCCGATGAAGTCCGGAATCCCGTTGTCGTCGAAGTCCACTACAGTCGGGCTCACGTCGTGCCCCTCGATGCTCTTGGGATGCAGGCCGCCCATGTTCTTGAAGAGAAACCGCCCGTCCTTCTCCCCGATCTGCCGCCAGAACTCGGCGTTCTTGGAGTTGATGAGGATGTCGAGCCGGCCGTCGCCGTCCCAATCGGTGACGCAGAGCTTGCGTCGTCCGCTCCGGCCCCCTCGCCCGGCGTTGAACTGAAGCGGCGCGCCCTTCCCGTCACAGAAGACGCGCCTCGGATGGAGAAGCACCTTCCTGCCGTCGCGCAGGGAGCGTTCGAAGAAGGCCAGGTAGCCCTCCGGGTCGAGCATCGCCAGATCGACCAGTCCGTCCTTGTTCCAATCCACCGCCACCGGCGTCGTGCGCCACTGCGTCAGCAGCGCCCGGCCTTCGGGCTTCATCCAGCCCCACATCAGGCGCGGCTGCGCGCCGTCCCATTCCACTTCGATTGGTTGCGCGGCGGACAACGCGGGCGCCGAACGCGATCCGACGTTGCGATACCACTGAACCTTGCCGAGGATCGAATTCGCCACGATGTCGGGCAGGCCGTCGCCGTCCCAGTCCGCGACGGTCTGCGTGGTGTACCCCCACTTGGCCTCGCACGGACCTTGAATGCTGCCGTTCGGCCCGGCCATGATGCGGAGGACCTGACCCCCCGCCTCGAGCCTTTTCGGCGCCGCCCACCTCGGCGGTGCCACGCCCCTGCCGCTCAGGTTCTCGACGAAGGCGATGTAACCTGCGCTGTTTCCGCAGACCAGGTCCCAGTCTCCGTCGCCGTCCCAGTCGCAGCCGACCGGCGTGACCAGCGCGCCGAATTTCACGTCCTGCGCCTGCTGGCGGAAATATCGGGGCTCGCGGAACAACGGGGTGCGTGCCCCGTCGAAGTCCCCGGTGTTTTCGATGAACGCTACGCGGCCGTCCTCGTCGCCGCAGATCAGATCGAGGTCGCCGTCCCGGTCCCAATCGATCGCCGTGGGCGTGATCATTTGCAGATCCATAACCAGTCGCGCGCCGTCCGCGCGCTTCACGCGGACGCCCGCGGCATACGCAGGCTGCGTCCGGGTGCCGCGGTTCTGAAAATAGGTGAAGCCGTCCAGAAACTCCCCGCACAGCAGGTCGAGATCGCCGTCCCCGTCCCAGTCCGCGAAATTGGGCGAGGGCCAGCCAAACACGTCCACCGGCCCGCCTTCCGCCATCACCTTGAACGGTTCGGCGTACCTCGGCTCGGCGTCGGTGCCCCGGTTGCCCAGCACATAGACGTATCCATGCAGGGGGCCGTTCGTCCACACGCCCGTCGGGTCGTAGGCATTGTCCCATCCGTACGCCTTCCAGTCGCCGACTCCGACGACCAGGTCCTGCCGGCCGTCGCCGTCGTAGTCCGCGTAGCGCCACATGTTGGCACGGACGCCGTGGGTGTGGACGTTCGGTTTGACCCCCGCGATCGGCACGCCCTTGGCGCAGCCGCTCGCCTTGAAATCCGGGTAGGCGAGGCCCGGCGACAGCACCCGCGGCTGGCCGTTCACCAGGCTCACCTGCACGTTCTGCGGCGCGGGGCTGATCCACCGCCCCGGTTTGAAGACGGGCATCGTCCCGTGCTTCCCCGGAACCCACCAACGCGCCGACGTGGCCCCGGTCGGATTCTCGAAGAAATAGA
>CAYXFW010000591.1:0-2477 GCA_964464305.1 uncultured Verrucomicrobiota bacterium | reverse complement strand
GGTGCGCCTCACGGTTGGTGGGCGCCGATTCGACTGGACAGTACGCAAACAGAATCTGTTTGCCGTCGTACGAAACGTCCGCGTGTTGATAGCTGCCGGCAGGCAGCGACGTCGCCAACTGGCGGGTGCGCATGGACACGCCGGGTTCGTCGAGGACGAAGATTCCGCCGCCGGGCCGGGCGCAGCTTCCGTAGTACTGGGTGAGCTGATGACTGAAGCATCCCGGGACCTGCTTGACGAACAGCAGCGGCCCGGTCGGCGCCCGGGGACTGCGGAACACGATCCGTCGGCGCAGTTCGTGCAATCCGCGCCATGTGGTCTCGTCCGGTGCGGCGCCGCGCAGGCGCTCCCACCCGGTCTTCTCTTCGCGCAGATCGACACCCGCCACGTCCAGATCGCGAATCAGCGCATCGCCCCGCGTCAACAGATTCGCGATGGCCACGGCAAACGTGGACGGATTGCGCTCCGTCCCGATTCCGTCCTGCATTCGCCAGTCCCGTTCGATCAGGGCATCCTCTGCGCCCCGGTCCCCGGACGCGCAGGCCAGCGCTCCGCAGAGCAGGACCCCGACGCATGGCAGGCAGCGGTCCATCTAGTTCGAAGCCTCCGGCCACATCCCGCGGATCCACTCGAGAGTGCGCTCGACAAGAACCCGCCCGCCCTCGGGACCGACGAGGTTGCTCTCGACGATCGCGCTGTACCCTCCCCCGGTGATCGCACGTTGCGTCGCAAGATAACCGCCCGAACCGGCCGTCAACTGCACAACGAGCGTCTGCATGGCGCAACCGCGGCCTTGGATCCGCGCACCGTAGTCGCCGAACATCTCGAACGGGTTGGTCGCAATCGCGACATCGCCGATGCGGAGGACGTGAATCTCCGCCACAAAGGCCGGATCCGCGTCCTGCGTGCTGTGCCGGTCGACCGTCCGCTGAAACCACCGAACGCGACGGTTGGCATCCTTGGCCGCCGCCAGGTTGGCCATCTCCGCTCGCGCCGCGCGGACCTCCTCGTCCGTCACCCGCCGGACGGGCAGGGCCAGATCCTCGACGCGGTGCGCAAAGACAACCTCGGCGCGGATGTCCCGACGCGAAAGCTCAAACAGGTCCACCGCCTCCCGGGAGATGCGCCGGCCGATCTCCTGCGTCGCCGTGAGCCCCCGCAGCTTGAGCATCCGGGCCTCCGCCTCCTTGCGAATCATCGGGTGCGGCGAGACGTCTCCGCCCGCGCCAGGCCAGCCGAGCACGGGGATGTCGCTGGAAATGGCGGCACGAAACTGCACGCGGGCCTCGTGCCAGAAGTCGGCGTTGATCGTCGAGCGACTCTCGACCTCCTGCGAAGGACAGGGCACGTGGATACAGGCCGCGAGCGGCCGGCCGTCGCGCCTCCAGAAGAACAGCGCCTGAACCGCGGGGTCCTCCCCGCCCTCGAACCCTTGAAAGCCCGGCTCGCTCGCCTTGCCGTACATCCTGGCCGAACCGTCCGCATAGACGGCCCGACGGTTGTGCGCCACGACGGCGGCGCCGAGCGCCCAACTCACGGCGCCGGGCTGGCGCTGCGTCCACGCAGTCACGACCAAATCCGCCAGCCGGTCGGCCAGGAAAGCGACGTACTCCGGCGGTTGCATCACGCCGTTCGTTGGAATCGCGTACTTCCCCTCCTCCGTCACGGGCGCGGTGTGCGTGTGGGTCGCCGTGAGCGCCACCTTGCGCGGATCGAGGTCCGGCAGCCGGACGCGCAGGCGATCCCGCAGCGGCGACATGAGGGGCGGACGGATCGCCACGAGATCCAGCGACACCAGTACGGCGTGGTCGACGGCGCGGCCGTCCGTCCGGGCCTCGATCGCCACGGCGGAGGCCGTCAGCGGGTTGTCGACCCCGCGCGAGATCCGCGTGGCGAACTGGCCGTCGAGCGCGACAGGCCGGTCCGGCGTGATGTCCGTCGACGAGGCGCCCACCCAGATCTCCGCGGCCGGCGCGCCCGCAATCGCCACGACCGTCCCCCACGTCGCGCCGGCCCACCTGTTCATCGGACATCGGTTGTTCATGCGTACGGCTTCGGGCCCGGAGCCCCTCTAGAACTTCCACCCGTTATGCATCTCGCGGACGAGCATCCGGTTCGCCGCCTCGTTGCCGGAGAACGCCTCCGCCTTCGGATCCCATGTGAGTTTCTGCCCGACCCGCGCCGCGATGTCCGCAACCAGGCCGAGGTACGAGGCCACATGCGTCGCCTCCACGTTCGAAACCGGGTCCTTGCGGCTGCGCACGCACGAGAGGAAGTCGTCGCCGTGGTGGGTCGACTTGTGGAGACGCACCTTGCAGTCCTCGAGATTCTCCTTCAGGAGCGAGGCCGGCTCGGCCCAGATTCCGGCGCGATCGACATGGACCCAGCCCTTGTCCCCGATGAATTTCGTGCCGACCTTCTGCTGGTTCTGGTCGGTGAAGACCCCGCCTCGAAGTCATACGTGACGGCCAAGGAAC
>CAYXFW010000590.1:0-2484 GCA_964464305.1 uncultured Verrucomicrobiota bacterium | reverse complement strand
GCAAGGTGTGCGCTCTCATCGGCGAGGACCGCGAGGACGGATCGCTGGTCGTCACCGGGGTCGGCGAATGTGCGTCGGCCGGCGTGCGGAAGAGCGAGATCATCGACTTCACCACGGTGCTGGCGTGCTGCAAGGAGGCGCTCGGCAAGGCGGAGGAGGAGGGGCAGGTCCTGATCCGCCAGGTGCACCTCGTGTTGTCGGGTTCGCACATCCGCAGCGACGTGAATCGCGGAACGGTGCACATCACCAGCGAGGAGCGCGAGATTACGGGCATGGACATCCGTGCCGTCGGCGAGGCCGCGCGCCACCTCCACCTGCCGCCCGAGCGCGAGATCCTGCACAGCATCAGCCAGCACTACTACGTGGACCAACAGCCGGGCGTGATGGACCCGGAGGGCATGGAAGGCTCGCAGCTTGCGCTGGACACGCTGATCATCCACGGCGCCGCCTCGGTCATGCGCAACGTGATCCGCGTGGCGCGCACGGCCATGGTCGACGTGCAGGATGCGGCGTTCGGCGGCCTCTGCGCGGCGCTCGCGGTGCTGACGCGGGAACAGAAGGCGGCCGGCGTCGCCGTGATCGACCTCGGCGGCGGTACAACCGACTACCTGGTGTACGGAAACCAGATCATGGCGCGGGCGGAGTCCATCGGCATCGGTGGCGACCATGTGTCGAACGACATCGTGGTCGGTCTGCGCCTGCCCATGAAGCAGGCGGAGCAAATCAAGGTGCAGCACGGCAGCGCGGTGCCCGTCCCGGCCCAGCGGAACCACACGGTGTCGCTCCCGGCGGACGGCACGTTCCCGGGGCGCACCGTCAAACTGGCCGACCTGCACGCGATCGTCAACGCGCGGATGGACGAGTTGTTCAAGATCATTCGCGCCGATCTCGAGGCCCACGATCTCCTGTACCATCTGGGCGCGGGCATCGTTCTCACGGGCGGCGGGGCGCAGATGAGCGGCGTCGTGGAACTGGCGGAGAAGGTCTTCAACATGCCCTGCATGCTCGGCCAGCCCCGCGCCGTCAGCGGGCTTTCGCAGATCAGCGGCGGGCCCGCCTACGCGGCGCCGCTGGGAATGCTCCGGTACGGGATCATGACCCGCGAGCGCGGCGGTGCAGGTCCGTCGCTGAAGGATCTCCTGCGCCGGATCTTCACCCGGAAGGAGGGGACCTGAGCCATGCCCGGCGAACGGCACCAGGTTCTGATGGCGGGCATCGGCGGGGCGGGCTGCAACACGCTGGCCGGCCTTCGCGCGCACTGGCCCGATTCGCCCGAGATGGCCGTTGTGCACAGTTCGGCCGCCGTCCTTGCGGGCTGTCCGATCGAGCGCCGCCTGGCGATCGGCGCGACGGTGACCCAGGGGCTCGGGGCCGGCGGGGATCCCGAGGTCGGCCGGCGGGCCGCCGAGGCGTCGCGCGAGGACCTGCGGACCCTGTTCGATGGCGTGGAACTCGCGGTGGTGGTCGCCGGGCTCGGCGGCGGAACGGGCTCGGGCGCCGCGCCCGTGGCGTGCGCCGCCGCGCGGGAGGCCGGCGCCCTGGTCCTGGCCGTCTGCACGCTTCCGTTCTTCTTCGAGGGGTCCAAGCGCCGCATGCGGGCCGAGGAGGGACTCAAGCACCTCCGGCAGACGGCGGATGCCGTGGTCGTGTTCCCGAACCAGCGCGTCATCGAATGGGTCGACGAGGGGGCTCAGGTCGAGACCGCGTTCCGGATGATCGACACGATGGTCGGCGGCGGCCTGCGCACGCTGTGGAAGCTCATCACCGTGCCCGGGCTGCTGAAGCTGGACTTTGCGGATCTCCGCGAGCTGGTCCAGCAGACCGGCGGAAGCCTCGCGCTGGCCTCGGCGGAGGCCAGCGGGCCGGACCGGGTTCGCACCGTGCTCGACGAAATCATGCAATCGCCGCTTCTGGACCACGGCGCCCTTCTGCCCGCCGCGCGCGGGCTCCTGATCGGCATCGCCGGCGGCCCCGATCTGATGCTGACGGAGCTTCAGAAGGTCATGGCGGACCTGACCGCCCAGGCCCGGCCGGACGTTCATCTCCACGTGGGCACCGCGATCGATCCGTCGAACGAGGGACGGTTGTGCGTGAGTGTCCTGCTGACGGAAAGCGAAGAGCGCATCCCGGAGCCGCCCTCGGCGGATCCGGCGCCGGCGTCACTGGAAGGCGCGGCGGCTTCCGCGGGCGACGAGACCGCGGCCAAGCCCTCGCGGCGGAGCCGGTCCGGCAGGGCCGTGCAGGCCGAGCTGACACTGGACAGCATCTCGAAGGGCCGCTTCCGCGACGTGCAGCCCACGCTTCACGACGGCGTCGATCTCGATGTGCCGGCATTCCTGCGCCGCGGAATCCGCCTCTCCCGCATCGGGGTCGGGACCTGAGCCGGTCCGGCACGGGTTGAGTTGCCATGGCCTTTACCCGCCGTTCGGGCTACCATGGCCTCCACACGTCTCCAGGTGGGCGACGTGGGGGAACTGCATCGTG
>CAYXFW010000589.1:0-2486 GCA_964464305.1 uncultured Verrucomicrobiota bacterium | reverse complement strand
TGCGACCGATCAGACGTTGGATCTCGGTGGAACGGCCGTCGACCTTGCCGCCCCGGGTGTCGGCATCATCAGCACGATTCCGATGCGCTACGAAGGCAAGTACTCCCCTCTATCCGGCACATCGATGGCGACCCCGCACGTGGCCGGGGCCTGTGCTTTGATCATGTCCCATCTGCCGGGGTTGACTGCCGTTGAAGTCAGGCAACGCATTCTTGACCAAGTGGATGTCGTGGCCGGGCTTGCCGGAAAAGTGACCAGCGGCGGGCGTTTGAACCTCTATGCCGCCCTGAACAGCGGGGGGGCCACGCGAGCTCCGAACTCACCCAGTGCCCTGGTTGCCGTGGTGGAGGCCGGGCCGAGCGTGAGGCTTCATTGGGCCGACAATTCCAATAACGAGATAGAGTTTATCGTCGAGCGAAAGGCGGGCGCCTCCGACTGGGGAGTCCGGACGAACCTGAGCGCGAATGTCACGAATCTCGTGGATGCCACGGTGTCCGTCGGGCGTGTCTACAGCTACCGGGTCAAGGCGCGGGGCTCCGCGGGAGAGTCGGCATACTGCACCGTGGCCTCGGTTACGATTCCGGGGGCAAGCGACGCGTGGGACCCCGGGGACGACACCGGCGCCGGCGCCGTGGTCTTGAGCCCCCCGGAATTGGTCGAGCAGACTCACGGACCCCATACGCTCTCGGTTTCGGACTACTATGACTGGTTCGTGGTGGCCCTGACCTCTTCGTGCACGTACAGCTTCGATGCCGTGGGCGGCGCGGGCGATACCTTTGGAGAGCTCTTCCGCGATGCGGCAGGCACGGAACGCGTGGCGTGCGACGACGATTCCGGCGGCGGCCGCATGTTCCGGATCCTCCACACGGCAACCACCACGGGGCCTCACTATCTTCGGGTCCGGAGTTACTCGCCCGGGGTGTCCACTTCGTACCCGTTGCACTGGCGGATGCTTGCGGGCAATCGCCCGCCCTCGGTTTCCATCACCGAGCCCCAGGAGGGGAGCATTATCGATGAAGGATCCAGCGTGGTGATTGTGGCCGACGCCCGCGATCCCGATGGCGGCGTCGCAGACGTTGCATTCTATGCGGGGACGGAACTCCTGGGGGTCGACACCTCGCTTCCGTTCTCCCTGGCCTGGCCCGGCGTTCGCGCGGGCAATTACGCGCTCACGGCCATTGCGCGAGACGACATGGGCGCGGCAGTCACGTCGGCGCCGCTGCACGTGGTCGTGAACAGCCTGCCTTCCGTCACCCTGACCGAGCCTCTGAACGGGTCCGTATTCAAGGAGGCCACGACGGTCGTTCTCGGCGCCTCGGCGGGCGATTCCGACGGGAGCGTCACGCGCGTCATTTTCTCGGCCGGAAGCCAGACCGTCGGCATGGATACGGATGCGCCGTTCTCGGTCGCATGGACAAACATCCCGGTTGGAACCTACGCGGTCCGGGCGCGGGTCGTGGACGACCGCGGGTCAGCCGTCGACTCGGCGCCGGTCCAAGTCACGATCGTTCCATCCAATGTTCCGCCGCAATTGGCCGGTGGCGGAGTCTCGCCCAGCCTGGGCGATACGTCGACCGTGTTTCGCTTCACCGTCGGGTACTCGGATGCGGACGGAGATGTCCCGGCAACGGCCCAAGTGGTCATCGACGGCGCGGCGCACCCGATGACGCTCTCCAGCGGAACCGCATCGAACGGGGTCTACGTATTCGACACGTCGCTGGATCTCGGCGGTCACTCGCATCATTTCGAGTTCGATGCCGCCGGGGGAGGTTCTGCGCGCTCCCCGGCGACAGGTGAGGCGGAAGGGCCCCTGGTGCTGGCTTCCACCGTCGATTTGGGGGCCATCGCATGCGATCTGGAGCCTGCCGATGCGGTTGCCGCAGGCGCGTCCTGGCGGCTGGAATCCGGGACCATCTTCACGAACTGGCAGGGTGGAGGTACGACGGTATCCAACATCGGTTCCGGCGAGTACACGGTTCTGTTCAAGTCGATCGGCGGATGGACTTCCCCGCCGAGCCGGGTGGTCATGGTGGAAAGCGGCGCGACCGCCAACGTGGTCGGAACCTACCTGCGCGAAACGTGGTCGAACACGATCTCCGGGTCCGTCACGGCGGGAGCAGGTTCGACGGGCACGGTCTACGTGGCCGCCACGCCGACGGCCATTGTCGGCAACCTTGCATGCTCCGTCGACGGCACGGATGACTACGTCGAGATTCCGACCAATGCCGCGCTCGATCTGCCTCGCGAGATGACAATGATGGCCTGGGTGCGCTTGGAAAGCTGGGACACTGAGGGCGCGGGCATCCTGACCCGGGGACTTACTGGCAGAGAGTCGTGGACACTCTACACAGGTAGTGACCGGATGCTGAGCTTTGTGCGCAGGCAGAACTTCGGGACATCGTACAAGCAGGTCACAGCCACGATCCCCCTGTCCAATACTTGGTTTCATGTCGCGTGCGTCACGACCAGCAACCGGCTGTACATGT
>CAYXFW010000588.1:0-2487 GCA_964464305.1 uncultured Verrucomicrobiota bacterium | reverse complement strand
CCCCCGCTGCCGGAAGGGGCGAGGGGGCAGGGGGGGTGAGGGCAGGCGGTGTGGCGGTATGGCAGTGTGGCGGTATGGCAGTGTGGCGGTATGGCAGTGTGGCGTTGTGGCGGTTTGGCGGTATGGACGTGGAGGTGGGGCCGCTCGGTGGTGGGAGGGTGGATCTGTACGCGAAGCCGTGAGGGGCAGAAGGAGAGGAGGACGGAAATGGGTTCGGGCGACGGACGGTTGGTGAAGAGCTTCCGCGAGCTGCGGGTGTATCGGCAGGCGTTCGATCTGGCCATGGCAATTCACCGCCACACCAAGACGTGGCCGCGCGACGAGAGATTCTCGCTGGTTGACCAGATCCGGCGTTCCTCGAGGTCCGTCTTCGGGTCGATCGCGGAGGCGTGGCGGAAACGGCGATATGTCGCGCATTTCCGGAGCAAGCTTTCGGATGCCGACAGCGAGGGCGCGGAGACGCAGGCTTGGCTGGAATTCGCGAGCGCCCTGGGTTATATGGAGCCGTCGGATTTCGCGGATCTCGACGCCGCCTACGAGCGCGTATCCGCCGGGCTTTCAACGATGATTTCGGACGCAGAGCGATGGTGTCATGCGGGGAGCACGGTGCGGGAACCGTGTGTGGCATGGGAAATGGCCGGCGAAGAAGCGGTGACGGATGAAGGGACGGTGGTCCAGCCGCCACACCGCCATACCGCCACACGGCCATACCCAACCACCCGCAAGCAACCAGCCCGGGGAAGCAGGAAAGGGACACGGCGATGACCACGACAACCCTCGGCATCATCCTCAACGGCGTCACGGGCCGCATGGGGGCGAACCAGCACCTGATGCGATCGCTGGTCGCGATCCAGCGGCAGGGCGGCGTTCGGACACCCGACGGCGGGGTGATCGTGCCGCGCTTGTTGTTGGTCGGGCGCAACGAGGCGAAGCTCGAGGCGCTGGCGGCACAGGCGGGCAGCGTGCCGTGGACGACCGACCTCGATGCCGCGCTGGCGGACCCCGTCTACACGGTCTACTTCGACGCCCAGACGACGGACCGCCGCGTCGACGCCGTGCGCCGCGCCATCGCCGCCGGAAAGCACGTCTATTGCGAGAAGCCGACCGCGCTGACCTCCGCCGATGCGGTCGATCTCTGGCGGCGCGCCGAGGCGGCGGGCGTGAAGCATGGCGTCGTTCAGGACAAGCTGTGGCTGCCCGGCCTGCGCAAGATGCGCGCACTGGTCGAGTCCGGCTTCTTCGGTCAGCTGCTCTCCGTCCGCGGCGAGTTTGGCTACTGGGTCTTCGAGGGCGACCGCACGCCCGCGCAGCGTCCGTCGTGGAATTACCGCAAGGAGGAGGGCGGGGGCATCATCCTCGACATGCTCAGCCACTGGCGTTACCTGCTCGACAACACCTTCGGCGCGGTTCGCGCCGTGTCGTGCCTCGGCGCGACGCACATCCCGCGGCGCTGGGACGAGCGCGGGCAGCCGTATGATTGCACGGCGGACGACGCGGCCTACGCGACGTTCCAGCTCGAGGGCGGCGTCATTGCGCACTTCAACTCGTCGTGGAGTGTCCGCGTCCGCCGTGACGACCTGCTGACGGTCCAGGCCGATGGCACCGCGGGCAGCGCGGTCGCGGGCCTGCGCAAGTGCTGGATCCAGCCGGCCGGCGCGACGCCCCGGCCGGTCTGGAACCCGGACGCCGACCAGCCGCTGAACTTCCTCCACGGCTGGCTCGAGATGCCCGACGCGGAGACCTACGACAACGCGTTCAAGATCCAGTGGGAGCTTTTCCTGAGGCACGTTGTCCTCGGCACGCCGTTTCGCTGGACGCTGCTGGAGGGCGCGAAGGGCGTGCAACTGGCCGAACTGGCGCAGGAGTCCTGGCGTCGTCGCGCCTGGGTCGACGTGCCCGATCTCGTCGCCGCGGAGGCGAAACCGTGAGCCGGCGCGTTGCGCTGGTCACCGGGGGCCGCCGCGGCATCGGCCTTGGCGTCGCGACGGCGCTGGCCCGCGAAGGCCTGGATGTCGCGATCTGCGGTGTCCACGAATCCGCCCCCGACGCGATCGCAGCGCTGGAAAGAGCCGGTGCGGCCGCCGCCTACGTGGCGGCCGACGTCTCGAAGGCGGAGGACCGTACCCGCCTGCTCGCGACGGTCCGCGAGCGCTTCGGCGCGCTCCATGTGCTTGTCAACAACGCGGGCGTCGCGCCGGAGGAGCGGGCGGACCTGCTCGGCATGTCGCCGGAGAGTTTCGAGCGCGTGATGCGGATCAACCTCGAGGGTCCGTTCTTCCTCACGCAGGCCGTGTCGCGCGGGATGATCGAACAGCGCGCGGCCGACCCGGCGTGGCGCGGCTGCATTGTCAACGTGTCGTCGATCTCCGCCACCGCAGCCTCCGTGAACCGCGGCGAGTACTGCATCTCCAAGGCCGGCGTCGCGATGGCGACGCGCCTGTGGGCGGCGCGGCTGGCGGGCGAGGGGATCCCGGTGTACGAGGTCCG
>CAYXFW010000587.1:0-2491 GCA_964464305.1 uncultured Verrucomicrobiota bacterium | reverse complement strand
CGACGGTAAACCCCGGCGGGTTGGTCGATGATGCCAGCCCATCGCATACCGCCATGCGAATGGCGTTGTTGTCCAGCGTGACGGCAGCGTTCCTTGCCAGGGCCCGACCGTCCAGCGTGGCGAGGGTTTCCAGCGTAATGGCGCTCAAGGCCAGGATGTTCCCGCTGAATGTGGAGCCTGTCCGCAGCGTGGCGGACGAGGACACCTGCCAGAACACATGGCAGGCCTGTGCCCCATTGGTCAGGATGACGAGGCTGCCGGATTCGGCGATCAGTGACGATGCCGACTGGAAGATCCAGACCGCGTTCGGGTCGCCCTGTGCGTCGAGCGTCAGCGTCCCGGTCAGGCCGAGCGAGGCGGGCGCGCCGTCATCTCTGTACAGGCCCGGCGGAAGCGTGAGACCGCCCAGCGCCCCCCCCGCCACAAGCGTGGGCAGGGTGCGTCCGGCGGCATCGTTGTAGGCCGTGGTCAGGTCATTCTGACCCTGCAGGGAGAAGGCATCGGCGAGGTGCACCGTTCCCGTGATGGAAACCGCCGGGGTTCCCGGCGTGAACGAGTTGCCCGGACTGATGCCGACATCCCCGACGATCGTACCCCCGCTGGTGCTGCTGATCGAGGGCCCGGCCAGCACGGCAAAGTTCGCTGCCGTGCCGAGATTCACCGTAGCCTGAGGCGCTGCGTTCGCGCCCGGAATGGGGAGCATGGCCGTGATCGCTACAAGAGCCCCGACTCCCGCGCGACGCACGATTTTTGGCACCGATCCTGGCAAGCGACATGTCTTCATGGTTGGCCCTTTCCCTGCTGCGCATAAGGTGCAGCTTCCCACGGCACAGTTCCATGGGGTGAAACCCTACCTATGGGAATTCGCTTGCTTTGCTCAAAGTCCGACGCTATCAGGGCGGTCATGAAGACGGATTTCACACCGGCAGACACATCTGAAAGCGGCCCGTATCGAAAGAATCCCGCCGTCGTTGAACGACGCGTGCGCAACACGTGCCTCCTGGTGCCCGTCATGTCCTCGTTCGACGAATTGGACAGCTTGTACAGCCTGAATGCGACCGCGCAATTTATCTGGAGCAAAGCCTGTGAGGGGCTGGACGACCCGGCCATTGCCCTCCAACTGGCGGACGCCTACGATGTGCCCGACGAGCAGGCGCAGGCCGACACGCAGACCGTGCTTTCGGATCTGTGCGCCCTGAAATTGCTCACAAGATCCCCGTGAGGTTGTACCATGAGCTGCTCCGACTGCGTCGTCCATACCATGCAGTCCAACGCCTATCTGAGCACGCTCGACCGGACGGAATCCGACACGGACCTTCCCCTGGCGGGCAGCCTTGAACTCACCCTCCACTGCAATCTGCGCTGCAGGCACTGCTACATCCGCTACGAAGGCGCGACGGACAACGAATTGACCACCCGGGATTTCCTTGTCCTGCTCGACAAACTCGCCGGGGCGGGCGTCCTCTTTCTCCTTATGACCGGCGGCGAAATCCTGGCGCGACCCGACTTTGGGGAGATCTACCTTCACGCCAAGAAGCTCGGTTTCTTGATCACTCTCTATACCAATGCAACCCTCGTCACCGAGGAGATTGCCGATCTTTTGGCAAAGTACCCGCCGCGCCGCATCGAGATCACGATCTATGGGCAATCGGTTGACGTCTATAACGATGTGACCCAGTCCATGCATGGATTCGAGCGATTCCAAAAGGGACTGCAACGCCTCGTCGACCGCGACCTGCCCGTCCACGTCAAGGCCATGGTGTTACGGCGCAACCGTCATGAGTTCGAGGGCATCCGCCGCTGGGCGGAGAACGAGGCGGGCCTCCCTTTCCGGTTCGACAGCATCGTGAATCCCCGACTCAACGGCGATCGCGACGTACTGGAAGAGCGCATCCCTCCCGAAGAAACGGCGCGATTGCAGCATGGCAGCGACAACGAGATCGAGCGATTCGCCCGGCTGCGGCAGACGGCGGTGGAGTCGGGGCCGGACGAGCGGCTTTTCCGATGCGGGGCGGGCATTCGAACCGTGCACGTCGATCCCCAGGGCCGCATGCACCCCTGCATGATGTGGCGGGCCACACCCTACGACTTTCTCCACGGCAATGTTCGGGGATGGAAGCGACATGTGGCCGAGCTGCGCGAGCGAAAGGCACCCTCTCGCACCCCGTGTTCATCGTGCGAAGACCGGCTGGCCTGCGGTAATTGCCCCGCCACCTCTCTGCTCGAAACCGGGGTGGCTGGAAGAAATCCGGATTACTATTGTCAGATCGTCCACGAGAGAGTACTTTTCGCCCATCGGGGAGGAGTATCCCCGGCAACCGAACGGCAGCCGGTACTGGAACTCAAAGCGGAGAGGAAAGCACATGACGCCTGAAAAGAAGCAGCCCGAGCCGTATGTTAAGCCGGAAATCACGAAGGTGAAGCTGGAAGACCGCCGCGTGGTGGCCATGGCGGTGTGCAAGGATTCGTTGGACAATACCGCCTGCGCGCA
>CAYXFW010000586.1:0-2507 GCA_964464305.1 uncultured Verrucomicrobiota bacterium | reverse complement strand
GAAGGCGGTCCTGCTCGCCGCCCCCGGCGCCGCCCTCGAGGTCCGCGCCGACGGCGCGCACGTGAAGATCAAGTTACCCGCCGCCGCGCCGGATCCGATCGCCACGGTGATCCGGCTCGACCTCCGCGGCGCGCCGACGATCGATCCGTCGCTTCAGCCCCCGGCGCCCGCCAAGGCCGCCGCGCACTGACCGCACCGGCCCCGGCCTTCTTGTGCACCGTGGCGATTGCCGGCCGCGATCCTCCGTCGCGCTGCGCTATGGAGGACAGGCCGGTAGCGGCAGAAGAGTGCCTGCCCTTGTGTCGTTTGCTGTAGCCGCGACCGTTGGTCGCGGCCTTCCGGCGCACCGTGGCGCCTGCCCGCCGGTGGGCCGGCGTTGACGGACGTAACACTTTGTATTACCGTTGTCTCCATGGGCGCGCGCAAACCGTCGATCGTCACATTCAAAGCCGAGCCCGCCATGCTGGCGGCGTTGCGGGGAGTGCCGAACCGGTCGGAGTTCATCCGTGGGGCGGTGCTGAACGCCCTCGATCATGCCTGTCCGCTGTGCGGGGGATCGGGCGTGTTCACGCCGGAACAGAAGCGGCACTGGGAGGCGTTCCGCAAGCATCACACGGTCAAGGAGTGCGGCGACTGCCATGCGGTGCACCTGGTCTGCGCGGCGGACAGGCGGGCCTCGGGGCGACGGAGGGCGCGCGCATGACCGGCCGCCGTCCTGCCGTTCTCGCAGCGGCCGCGGCGCTCGGCGCGCTTGCGGCCTGCGGGGCCGCGGAGCCTCGCATCCGCGTCGTGACGACCATCTCCCCCCTCCACGACTGGGCGCGGGTCGTCGGCGGGGACCGCGTCGAGGCCGTACAGCTTCTGCCGCCGGGCGTCGAGGCGCACACCTTCGCCCCCACCCCGCGCGACGCTGCGCGTTTGCGGAAGGCGGACCTGTTCCTCTTCTGCGGCCCCGTCATGGAGCCGTGGGCCGCCGACTTCGCCACGGGCTCGGGACTGGCGGAGCGCAACCTCTTCCGGGCGGAGTCGCACGTCACGGCGCTGCCCGCGACGCCTGCGGCAACGGCGGACCCTCACGAGCACGGACCCGCCTGCCTTCATGGGCCGGCGGATGGCGATCCGCATTTCTGGCTGGATCCGCTCGCCGCCATCGACGTGGTCCGCGCCCTGGCCGAGGCCTTCGCGACGGTCGACTCCGACGGCGCCGCCGACTACCGGGAGCGTGCGGAGGCCTATATCGGCGAACTGCGCCGCCTCCACACCGACTTCGAGGCGATGGTGCGCGCGGCTGCGACGCGCACGGTCGTCCACGGCGGGCACCAGGCCTTCGGCCGCTTTGCGCGCCGCTACGGCATCGAGTTCGTGTCGCCCTACGAAGGATTCTCCCCCGACGCTCAACCCGGGCCGCGCGCCCTGGCGGCCATGATCCGCCGGATGCGCAACCTTGGAACACGCATCGTCTACCACGAGGAGTTGATCGAGCCGCGGGTCGCCCGCGTGCTGGCGGAGGAGACGGGCGCGCGCCTCGTCCTGCTCCACGGCGGGCACAACCTGACGGCGGACGAGCGGCGGGCGGGCGCGACGTACCTGTCCCTCCAGCGCGCCAACCTCGAGCGGCTGCGGGAAGGGCTTGGATCGAAATGACCGCACCCGCATCAGCCGCCGTCCCGGTCCTTGCAGAGGATCTGACGGTCCGCCACGGAGGGGTCGCGGTTCTGGACCGCGTTTCGTTCCGGGTCGACCCGGGCGACTACATCGGCATCGTCGGGCCCAACGGCTCGGGCAAGACCACGCTGATCCGGGCTCTGCTCGGGCTCTCACCGACGCCGGAGGGACGCCTCGAACTGTTCGGCGAGCCCGCGGCCTCGTTCCGGCAGTGGCGGCGCGTCGGCTACCTGCCACAGACATCTACGCCCGCAATGCCGCGGTTCCCGGCCACGGTGGAGGAGATTGTCGCCTGCGGCCGGCTCGCCCACGCCGGCCGGATCGCCCTCCCTTCGGCGGCGGATCGGGAGGCGATCGAGCGGGCGCTTGCAGCCGCCGGGATCGCCGATCTCCGCCGCGCGCCGATCGGGAGTCTTTCCGGAGGACAGCGCCAGCGCGTTCTCGTCGCCCGCGCCCTGGCCGTCGAGCCGGATCTGCTGCTGCTCGACGAGCCGACCGTTGCGCTCGATCCGGTCTACCGGGAGGACTTCTACCGGACGCTCGGCGCGTGGAACCGGGAGCGCGGCACCACGATCCTGCTCGTCACGCACGACAGTGCGACGATCGGTCATCACGCGTCGAAGCTGCTCTACCTGGACCGCTCACTGATTTTCTTCGGATCGTTCGCGGACTTCTGCAGCTCGCCCGCGATGACGCAGCGCTTCGGCGAGTTTCAGCAGCACCTGATCTGCCACCGCCACGGATGCCCGGAAGGGAGCTGCCCGCTGTGATCGAGGCGCTCCAGTTCGGCTTCATGCAGCGGGCGCTTGCGGCCGGTGTCTTTGTCGCCGCCGCATGCGCCC
>CAYXFW010000585.1:0-2511 GCA_964464305.1 uncultured Verrucomicrobiota bacterium | reverse complement strand
TGGACGCCCACGCGTCTTTCCGGATCAAGGGCGCACAGATCGACGGCTCGTTCCAGCACGATGCGGCGACGTATCTCGTCGAGGCCAAGTGGCAGGGCAAGCCGGTCGACGCGGACATGCTGCACGGCTTTCAGGGCAAGCTTCTGGAAGGTCCAGACTGGACGCGCGGACTCTACGTCAGCTACGGCGGCTTCTCCGGAGACAGCTTCGCCGCCTTCACGGCGCGTCGGCTGATCATGATGGACGGTGCCGACATCTACTTCGCGCTTAATCGCAGGCTGGATCTTAGCCGCGTGATCGGAGCGAAGGTCAGATACCACAGCGAAAGGCGTCAGCCGTTCGCTAGGGTGACAGACCTATTTCCGATCTGACCGACTGGCCTAACGCTTCGCTCATTATCCCGAGGACGGAGCGACATCGGCGGAGCCGTGCAATCGCATGGACTGTAGTAGCAAAGCAATCTGTACGCGATTGGCGCAGCTATGTTGGAAGACGGCGGAGCCTGACTCCAGCTACGAATTCGTCGTTTCCGAATAAGAACTCGATCCCTTTGTGCTGCATGTGTTCGCGGATTGCGATTAGCACATCCCGGCGTCGCTGATCCGGTCTCCCAGGTGCATCTGTCTCGATCTTGGACATCGTCCGCCGAGAAACCTTCGGCGTCAGGTTTTCCCCCAACTCGGTCTGCGAGATATTCAAAAGTCCCCGCGCGGCGCGGATCATGGCCGCGCATATGAGGGGCTCGGGAGGTGGCGTGGTGACTGTCATGCGACTGTTCTAGGAGGGATCGTTAAGGTTAGCAAGCTTTATCCTTCTCGTTTTGGGAAGAATAAGTTGACGACGGCGCCTTGGCGGGGCATGGTGTTCCCAACGAAAAGGGAACGAGGCGATGACCTACACCGACTACATTCAATCGAACGCGTGGCGCACCAATCCGGCCAGGCTTCGCGAATTCGAAGCGGCTCGCTTCGAATGCCGCCTGTGCCCGGCGACCGCAGCCGACGGTGCTACGCTGGAGTCTCACCATCGCGTCTACGACCGCTTCGGATGCGAAATCGATGGCGACCTGACGTCGCTCTGCTCGGCCTGCCACCGCGAGGTGACGTCCTTCCTCCGCGCCCGTCGCTACGCCCTGACGACGCCGCTGCGCGCCGACGTGAAGTCCGTTCGCGTCGACTCCCCGCTGATCGATCCGACCCGCGCGGAGATGGTGTGATGGCCGCCGAGAAGATCACCATGCGTCTGACCGGCACGCGGCCGCTCCTGATGCACAGTTCGCGATTGGCTGATCCGCTGGATCCCATCCGTGCGCGCCTGACGAAGATCACGTCCAAACGCAGCAAGACGACCGCGGACCACCTCGAGATCTCGCGCATCGAGTGGCACGGGGGGCTTTGGACCCACGAAGGCCTTCTCTGCATCCCGCAGGAGGCGCTCATGAGTTCCTTCAAGACCGCCGCGAAGGCGCGTTCCCGCGGTCAGGAAGCGACGGCCGGCATCCAGATCGACCGGCCCGCGCTGCTGGAATTCGACGGACCGCGCGATCTGGACGAACTCGGCGCCGACGAGCGCTTCGTGTTCCGCACCACCGTGCGCGTCGGACGCGCCCGGACCATCCGGACGCGTGCCCGCTTCGATAGCTGGGCCGTCGAATTCGACGTCATGTTCCTCCCCACCCTCCTGAACAGGGCGGAGGTGATCGACACCTTCATGACGGCCGGGTTCACGCGCGGGCTCGGCGACTGGAGGCCGACCTTCGGCACCTATCTCGCCGAGGAGCGCAAGGAATGAAATTCGTAGCTCGGCGGGGCGTGGCCCGGCGAGGCAGGGCATGGCCCGGCTTGGCGAGGCACGGGGAGCGCCTCTGACGAGGCGCTCCCTTCCACCCACACTCTGAACTGAAACTCGGTCCCGACGGACCGCAACGCGCCCCTCGGCGCGAACGGGAGAGCCATGTCATGCGTACGGAAGACAAAAAGAAGCCTCGCCGCGATGCCGGTCGCGCCCTCGAATTCTCGAAGCCGAAATCGATCGCCGCCCACCTGTTCGGCGAGACGGCGGCCGACTGGGAGCACGCGCATCTGCTGTGGCGCTCCGTGCCGGCGCACCGCTTCCACCGCGACCACCGCGCGGCCGTGAGCGAGTGCATGCGCCGAACGTCGTCGACCATGGACGTCTGGCGCCTCGCGATCGCCGGCGATGCCGCCAGCGCGATCGGCTTGGCGCTTAGCATGACCATCCCCGAGCAGATCACGATCCGCACGGACCTGACGATGACCGTCCTGCTGCACAACGCATTGCGCGGCAGCGCCGGGGCCGCGCTGGTGCTGTCGAACTTGATCCGGCGGATGCCCATCGACAGGGTGGACCGTCGCCGCTTCGCGACGTCCTGGCTCGCCCATAATTTCCGCACGGCCTGGCCGGAGCTCGACGAACGCGTCCGCCTCATGAAGGCCAGCACCGCGCACCGCCACGGCGACGTCGGGGAGGACCTGACGTGAGGGTGCAGGT
>CAYXFW010000584.1:0-2516 GCA_964464305.1 uncultured Verrucomicrobiota bacterium | reverse complement strand
GTCGTGCCCAAGAACCGGGAGCCCCGTTACGCCGCGGAGAACATTCGCCGTGAAAGATTTGCGCGAAAGATTTGCTTGCATTGCAAAGGAGGCCGGGTTATCCTCTGGCCGCTCGTAGAGAGATTCCGGCCGTGAATGGTAGGTTGTCCATCGCCCGCAAAATGCAGGCTGGTGCCGATCCGAAACCCGAATAACTCGGGAACAGTCAGCCAATTCTCGCTCCAGGGCACCAGAGGTAAGTAAGTCATGGCAACTAAACTATTCGTCGGAAACCTGTCGTTCGAAACCACGGAAAGCGATCTGCGCACGTTGTTCGAGCCCTTCGGTTCGGTTGCGAGCTGCAGCCTGATCATGGACAAGTTCACCAACAAGTCCCGCGGGTTTGCCTTCATCGAGATGAGCAGCCAGGCCGAGGCCACGAAGGCGATTGCCGAGATGAACGGCAAGGATTGCGCCGGCCGCGCCCTGACGGTCAACGAAGCCAAGCCCCGCGAAGATCGCCCCCGTGGCGGTGGCGGCGGATTCGGCGGCGGTGGCGGCGGGTTCGGTGGCGGTCGCGATCGCTACTAGTCCGAAGGGACGCCGGGTTCCGCATCAGGCGGAACCGGATCCCGAAATGGATGGCGGCCCCGGTCAACCGGGGCCGCCTCTTTTTTTGCCCTACTCGACCGTCAGCAGCCGGTACTCGTTCGACGTCCCGGCGATCCGGATTTTCAGGCGGTCGCCCTGCTTCCGGCCGACGAGCTGCTCGCCGAGGGGCGACTGCGGGGTGATCACGAGGATGGTCCGCTTCTCGTGGACGATTTCGGTCCCCCCGGCGCTGGGGCCGATGAAGTAGAGCGAGGGGTCCTCGCCATTGACCTGAAGGTCCACCAGCGCGCCCAGGTCGACCGGATCCTTCGGACCGAATTCCGGAAGCTTCATCGTCTTGAAGGCCGCGATGGCCCGTTCCGTCTCGGCGGTCTGCCGCGACTGTCCGGCGGCGAGATAGGCCGCCTCGAGGCCGCGGGTGTCGTACGGATCCTCCGCCTTGTTCTCCTCGTCGGTGGCCTCGGCGTGCGCGGCGCGCGCCGCGTCGACATGCAGGGCGGCGCGGGTGGTGAGGTCGTCGACGATCTTGCGTACGATGAGTTTTTTGTTCATGGCAATGGCCGCACAGGAAACCCGAACGCGCCGCGGGACGCAATGAAAAAGGAAGGACGGCGCCGCACGGGCCCTGCGCGCGGCGCGAGGGCCTACGGGTCCACCGACGCGATCGCCGAGATCTCGACGAGGGCGTCCTTGGGAAGTTTGGCCGCCTGGACGACCTCGCGGGCCGGATAGGGCGCCTTGAAGAACCCCTGGTAGACGACGTTGAATTCGGCGAAGGCCTTCATGTCCGCCAGGAACACCGTGCACTTGACGACGTGGCCCGGGGTGAGTTCGGCGGCCTCGAGGATGGCCTTCACGTTCTCGAGCGCACGGCGCGCCTGCGAGGGGAGCGAGGGCGCCAGTTCGCCGGACACCGGATCGAGCCCGAGCTGACCGGAAACGAACAGGAGCGGACCCGCGGCCACCGCCTGCGAGTAGGGACCGATGGCCTTCGGAGCGTTCGGCGTCTGAACTGTCTGCATCGAGGTTCCTTTCGTTTCGAAATTCGCGAGACACCATGCCCAAGCGACCGGCGGATTGCAAGACCGGGCGCCTCGGCTCGAAAATTGACACGCTTCCGGCCCGCCTGTACCCTGTGATCGTTGCGGGGTTTTGTGGCCGCGACGACGAACCATGCCGACCTACGACTATCAGTGCAGCGCGTGCGGACACCGGTACGAGATGTTCCAGCGCATGAGCGACCGCCCCAAGCGGACGTGCCCGAAGTGCAAGGGCCGGGTGAAGCGCCTGATCGGAACCGGCGCGGGCCTTCTGTTCAAGGGTTCGGGGTTCTACATCACGGACTACCGGAGCGCCGGATACAAGAAGGACGCGAAGGCGGACGTTTCCCCGCCGGCCTCTCCGGCGAAGAGCAGCGACACGGCCAAGGCCGCGAAACCCGAGACCCCGTCGAAGAAGGCGGCGAAGGCCTCCGGAAAGGCGTGAGATGGCGGTCCGGGTCATCTGCCCCCAATGCGGCCACCCGAACGGGCGGGTCAGCGTGTTTTGCGCGGGGTGCGGCGCCCGCATGAGCGAACAGGCGGTCATGCGCCGGCACGACGGACCGTCGGCCGGTCGTTTCCTGGGCGGCCTGGTTCGCCTGCTGGTCGTCCTCGGCGTGGCGCTGGCGATCGGCCTCGCGGTCTGGCCCCTCCCCGTGGCCGGAACCGTGGCGAACGACGACCGCGCGAAGGGGTTCCGGGACCGGCTGTCGAAGACCGGAACTTGGATCGGGCAGGACGACATCAACAACTATCTTGCATGGCGCGTCCGGGATACGCCCGTGCCGGGCGCGCAGGCCATGCGCGTCGGGCTCGAAGGCGTCCGGATCGAACTCCGCGAGGACCGGGTCCGCGCCGTGGCCGTCGGCAAGTGGGGGCCGGTCC
>CAYXFW010000583.1:0-2518 GCA_964464305.1 uncultured Verrucomicrobiota bacterium | reverse complement strand
CCGGTGGCAAAGATGCCGTCGCGCCAGAACACGGGCGTCGCTGCGAGCACGCTGTAGCGCGTCGGCATCGGCCGCGTCCACAAAAGTCGTCCCGTGTCCGCATCGACCCCGAAGACGTGGCGGCCCGAGCAGTTCACGATCTGCCGGCGGCCACCGAGGCGGAAGAGAATCGGCGACGCATATCCTGCGCTGTCCGCCTCGCCCGCGGGTTCCGCGACGCGTTGATGCGCTGCGGAGGGCGACGGGCCGAACCGCAGCGGCTCGCTCTGCCAGACCGTCGCCCCGGTCGCCGCGTCCAGGGCCGCCATCATCGCTTCGCCCCCGCCCGCCGTCACGATCGCGCGCGGACCGTCGATCAGCAGGCACTCGCTCAGCGCCCACGTGATGTTCCGCCCCTCGAACCGTTCGAGGACGTTCACCGCCCACAGTTCCCGGCCCGTCGCCGCATCGAAGGCTGAGGCCCGGCCGTGGGCGTTGAGATGGAACACGCGCCCGCCGCCGACCGCGCACGCCGCCCGCGCGCCGGGCCACGAGCCCATCCACGCCGCGCCGTTCGTCGACTGCCACAGGGGCCGGCCGGCCAGGTCGAGCGCGTGAACGATGAGGACCCCGTTGGTTTCGCCGGTGACGAAGATCCGCCCGCCCGAGATCACCGGCGACGACCAACCGCGACCCAGATTCGTCACGGACCAGAGGACCTTCGGCCCCCCTTCCGGCCACTCGCCGAGGAGGCCGGTCTCCAGACTGACGCCGTCGCGCCGGGGCCCGCGCCACTGCGGCCAGCCGGGCTCGGGCGACGCGAGTAGTCCGTCCGTCGCGACTCCGTCCGTCGCCCCGGTCCGCCCCACCGTCGCCGCCAGCGCAAATCCGATCTTCAGAAGGAGGTATCGCATCGTCCCGGATTCCTCCGCAGTGTCCGCCCCCGAGTGTGTCGGACCGCCGCCCCCGGCGCAAGGAGGACCGCCCCGAGCCCCGGTCAACCGTCCCGGTGACATCGCAGACAACTCTGGGGCACGCATGAACACGGCCGCGGTGGAACGCGGCCCTCCACACGATACGACCGGCACCGGCTTGCCGGAAGGCACCCGGCCCCCTACTATGGCCCCACCTGTGCCCCGGTAGCTCAGTTGGACAGAGCGGCGGTTTCCTAAACCGTAGGTCGGAGGTTCGATCCCTCTCCGGGGTGCCAGCCAAACTCAAGCAATTCAGAGCAAAAGCCGCTCACGTACGCGCTCTATTTCGCATATTCTCGCTGATGTTCCCCGTTAGTTTCACCGTTTTTCGCTTGCACCCGTCAGCGCGTTACTGCAAGATGCCTATGGAGACACAGCGAGCATGGCAACGGTCATCAAGAAATCGGGATCCCCCTACTGGTATGCCCGATATCGCGTGAACGGGCGTGATGTCACGCGCAGCACAGGGACGGCCAGTCGGCGTGATGCCGAAGCCCTCCTTAGGCGGTGGCGGGCAGCCGACAAGGGCGGCGAGAATGTGGAGGACGCGTTCCAAGCCCTATTGTCCAGCGTCGCGCAGCGGGAAAAGTCAGCTGGCGGGGATCCTCAGGAGCTGGAGAAGGCCCAGACTCAGCGAAGGCGAATGGCCGCGGAACTGCTGCAAAGGAACCGCGAACGGATGTCTCTTGCCGACGCATGGCAGGCATGGGTCGACGCGCCGAAGAAGCGCGATCCGCGCCAGAAGACGCTCGATGACTATGGCGTCTATTGGAGAACCTTCACTGCATGGGCCGCGAAAGCGGGTATCGAGTGGATGCATGAGGTCACGCCTTGTCTGGCAGAGGAGTATGGGACGCACCTGAAGGCAAACAAGGCGGCACCGCGGACATTTCGCGGGCACGTCTTTTTTCTGCGTGCGGTGTTCCGGACACTTCGAAATCGGGCGGGGATGATGGAGAATCCCTTCGACGCGATTCCACTGGTCGAACTCCAGATTGAATCGCGACGAGAGCTGACGGCCGAGGAGATAGCAAAGGTAATTGGCAATGCGAGCGGCGGCCTGCGGGTCATGCTTCTCATCGGCCTTTTCACCGGACTTCGATTGGGCGATGTTGCGCGCCTCCGATGGACCGCGATCGACTTTACCAAGGGGATGATTTCCGTCGTCCCAGGCAAGACGGCACGGAAAGGCAAACGCGTCACGATCCCGCTGCATGCCGGGCTCGCAAAAGCGCTGTGCGAGTGGAGGGCGAAGGTCTCGGATGGTTCGGACCATGTATTCCCCGACGAAGCGAACATCTACGAGCGGGATCCCGCCGCGGTATCCAAGCGAATCCAGCGCATCTTCGAGGCGTCTGGTATCCAGACCAACGAGAAGATGAAGGGCCGCAAGCGGGCCGTTGTGCGGGTCGGCTTCCACTCCCTGCGGCATTCGTTTGTGAGCCTGTGCGCGGCGGCCGGCGTGCCGCAGCATGTCGTTCAGACTCTCGTCGGGCACGGCAGCCCCGCCATGACGGAGCACTACACGCACGTCGACGCGGAACAGAAGCGCAAGGCCATCGCCG
>CAYXFW010000582.1:0-2520 GCA_964464305.1 uncultured Verrucomicrobiota bacterium | reverse complement strand
CATGCGAACCGCGGTCATCTCGGACATCCACGCCAACCTGCAGGCCTGGCGCGGCATGCTCCGCGATCTCCGCGAAGCCGGGGTCGAGGCCGTCATCTGCCTCGGGGATGCGGTCGGCTACGGTCCCGAGCCGCAGGCGGTGCTGGACAAGTTGCGATCCCTCACATGGGACATCGTGCTCGGGAACCATGAGGCCGCGCTGGCTGGCCGGATGGACGTCGCGGAGTTCAACGACTCGGCGCGCCGGCTGATCGAGTGGACCCGCGAGCGGCTCGATGCCGATTCGCTCAAGTTCCTCGGCGGACTGCCCCTGGCCATCCGCGGGGGCGGGGTGCTCTTCACGCACGCCGAGGCGGTCGACCCGGCCCGTTTCCAGTACATCGAGGATGCGGCGACGGCGCGCGCGAACCTGCAGGGCCGGCCGGAGACGCTCGTCTTCATCGGGCACACGCATGTGCCGGGAGTTTTTGTCCTCGATGCCGGCACGGGGGACATTGCGCACGGCACGCCGCCGTTGGTTCGCCTGCAGCCCGCCGTGCGCTATCTCGTCAATGTCGGGTCCATCGGGGAGCCGCGCGACCTGGATCCGCGGGGTTCCTACGCGGTCTACGACGACGAGGCCGGAACGGTCGAGTTCCGGCGATTCGCGTTCGACATCGCCGCCTACCAGGAGAACCTTGTGCGCAGCGGGCTGGACTACCGGCCCTTCTTTCTCGCGAGCCACCACCGCAGCCGGGTTCTGGCCGCTGCCGGGGCGGCCGAGAGTCCGCAGGCCGGCGGGATTCCCCCGACTGCATGGCCGATGCCGCGGATGTGGACGGTGGAGCCGGTCGGCGGGGAGACGGCGGTCGCGGACCGGATCCCCTCGCCGTCGAAAGGGACGGCCGTGGAGCAGATCTCGGAATCTCCCGCGGGGCCGGCGCATCGTCCGGCGAGGCGTGTCCGGCGGCTCCTTCCATTCGCGATCGCGGCGCTGGTCCTTCTCCTGCTGGCCTGCGCCGGCCTTGGAGCCTGGGTATGGATGCACGGCGGAGCGCCGGCGGCGAGGTGACCGGGCCTGCAATACGGGGCAGGGCGGGTGCGTTCAATATATTAGGACGGTGCGTGGCAACGGCCGCCCGGGAGGATTGGATGAAACTGTTCGCACGGCAGTGGATGACGGCGGGGCTGTGTCTGGCGGCGGCGGGGCTTGTGCAGGCGCAGGCGCCGGCCGGGGCGTCCGGCAACCCACCCGGGACGCGGGGCGACCGGTCCTTCGACCCCTTCAAGCAATTCGACCGGAACGGGGACGGGAAGCTGACGAAGGACGAGATGCCGCCGCGGATGGTCGAGCAGTTGTTCGGGCGGATCGATCGGGACGGCGACGGGGCGCTCACGCGCGAAGAGAACGAGGCGTATCGTCGCAGCCGTCCGGCCCAGGCCGGCGGGCCGCAGGCCGGTCCGGGGCGGGACCGCCCTCCCTCCGCACCGCCGGTGAAGCCCGACCTTACCGACGTGAAGTATGGGCCGCACGAGCGAAACGTCTTCGATCTGTGGAAAGCGAAAGGCGAGGGTCCGCGACCGCTCGTCATCTTCTACCATGGCGGAGGATTCCGCGGCGGCGACAAGGGGCATGTCAACGGAAGGATGCTCGAAGGGTTGCTGGCGAAGGGGGTCAGCGTGGCGGCTGCGAACTACCGGCTGACGGACACCGCTCCGTACCCTGCCCAGATGAACGACAGTGCGCGGGCGCTGCAATTCATCCGTCTTCATGCCGCGGAGTACGGCATCGACCCGAAACGCATCGGCGCGACCGGCGGTTCCGCCGGTGCCGGCATTTCGCAATGGCTGCTGATGCGCGATGACCTGGCGGATCCAAAGAACGAGGATCCCGTCCTGCGGCAGTCGTCCCGCGTCCAGTGCGCGGTGGCGACGGCGGCGCAGAGCAGCTACGACCCGCGCGTCCACCAGGCGATGTTCAAGGCCACGGGCGTGGAGGGGGCGATGTTCCCGTTCTACGGGATGGCCTCGGCGGAGGACATCAAGAACCCGAAGTTCCATCCGCTGTTCGAGGATGCATCGCCGATCACGCATGCGACGAAGGACGACGGGCCGCTGATGCTCTTCTACCCGCAGGCCAACGATCCGCTGCCGGAGAACCCGCCGGGAAATCTCTACATCCACCATCCGAAGTTCGGGTTCATGATGAAGGAGAAGCTCGACCAGCTTGGCGTCGAGTGCGTGCTCAAGCTCAAGGAGGACTACGACAAGCCGGCCGCCGACGGGCGCCGGGCCGACCCGACCGGGGACACCGTGAAGTTCTTCGTGGAGAAGCTCAAGCCGTAGCGGTCGGGTAGCGTTTCGAATAGAACGGGTACCGTGCGGTTGGGCCGCCGGGCGGGATGTGCTTCCACCGTTTGTACGACCACAGCCACAGGTCCGGGTGTTGCCGGACGACATTCTCGCAGAGTTCGGCGATGCGGAGCGTGAGCGTTTCCACCGCGCCGGGGGCATCGGGCGCCGGATACTCGCTCGGCAGGA
>CAYXFW010000581.1:0-2532 GCA_964464305.1 uncultured Verrucomicrobiota bacterium | reverse complement strand
CGTCCAAGCGCGAAATGAAGGATGGGACGGCCGCGTTCCCCCCTCAGGTCGGGATTGGATACGATGCGTTCTGGCTTCGGGATTACGCGTACACGGTGGAAGGCTCGATCGCGTCCTACTCCCGAAAGGAACTGGCCGATGCCTGCCGCCTTTTCGTCCGGAGCATGAACAAGGATGGCGCCGGCGTCGATTGCGTGAAGTATGATGGCACCCCCGTTTACAAGCCCGGCTACGGCTCCATGGGCGAGAATCCGGTTGCCGATGGCAGCCAGTTCACGGTGGGAGTCGCCTTTCACACCTACCGAAAGACCCGGGATGCCGAACTTCTCGAAGAGATCCTGACTCCGCTCGTGGCGACGATGAAGGCGGTGCCGCGGAACCGCGAGACCGGATTGGTCTTCATTGATCCGTCCCGTCCGTGGGACCGTTGCCCCTATGGATTCACGGATACGGCCCGCAAACAGGGGGATGTGCTGTTCGACTCTCTGCTCTATGTTCAGGCAGCCCGCCAATTGTCGGACCTTCTGCGATGGGGACATCGCCCGAAGGAGTCCCCGCCGTGGAGCGCCGAGGCGGGTCGCGTCGCCGCGGGCGTGCGGGAGATCCTCTGGGATGCCGATGTCGGGCTTTTCCGGGCGGCCACGGTGAAATGCCGCGAGCATGACATCTGGGGTTCGGCGTTTGCGGTCTTTCTCGGCGTGGCCGACCCGGCCCAATCCCTGGCCATCGCGCGGTACTTCAAGGAGCATTACGGGGAGATCGTTCAGCATGGCCAGATTCGGCACCTGCCGGGCGGGGTCTACTGGGAGCGGGGATGCGCGCGCGATCAATACCAGAATGGGGCATACTGGGCGACGCCGACCGGATGGTTTGTCTGCACTCTTGACCTGGTCGACTCCTCCCTGGCCGATCGGACCGTGCTGGACATGGTGAACGATTTCAAGAAGCACGGCGCCTGCGAATGGACGATCGGCGAGCGTCGGAAGCTGCCGAACTATCTTGCCAGCGCGGCGCTGCCGCTGGATGGCATCCGCGTGATGCTTGAGCGTCGGGCAAAACGACAAGAGCCCCATCCGTCGGGCGGAGGCCGCAAGTGACCCGCGACGGCACAGAGGCCTGCGGTGAGATCAGGCGCAGGTCGCATGCGGCGTGTGCAGGGACAGCCGATTGTGCGGGTCGAGGGATTGCCGGGGTGGGGGAAGCGGCGTATGCTCGAAGCGTGACCACCGTGCGGCAGATGGCGGGAGGACTGGCGGTTGCGGCGATGTGTGCCGCGGGCGCCGTGACGTCCCTTGCGGTCGCTCCCGGCGACGACCGCGCGGCGGTTGTGGCGGAGTTGGGGCCGCCGTCCGGTGCGGTCACCCTGCCCGACGAGGAGCGCCTCTACTACGATCGCGGAACGGTGCGGCTCCGTGGCGGGCGGGTCACGCATGTCGATCTGATCTCGGCCGAGGAGTTGCGGAGCCGCCGTGCCGCGGAGGCGGCTGCGCAGGCGAAGGTCGCGGCCGCACAGGCCGCCCAGAGCGTCCGCCGCAAGGCCGAGGGTGAGGCGCTGCTGCGCCAGTGGCTGGAGGATCCGGTCTTCCGGACGTTGTCCTTCGAGGAGCAGGCCGCGCGCTGGGCGCAGTTCGCGCGTCGCTATCCCGAAGTTCCGGTGGCCGCCTATCTGGCCGACGTGGCGAAGCGTCTGGACGAGCAACGCGAGCGGGAAGAGCAGGGACGCCGCATCACCGAACTCCTGTTCCGCGCCCGGCAGGCCGAGCAGGCTGCCCTCGCCGCCGAGCAGCGCGCATCCCGCGCCTTGAATCCGTACGCCATCTCCGCGGGCGGTCGCACGACCTACTACGTCCAGCCGTGGACCCTGTACGGCTCGCCCTTTGGTTCCGGGTACGCCCCGCGGCGCGGTCACGGAGGGCCGTACCGAACCCCGCCGCAAACCCAGCCGGCGCGCGGATCGTCGTTGTGGCCCTATAACTTCGGTCTGGAGTCCCCGTCGGTCCAGATCGGCCCCCGCCAGCCCGGGATGCCTTGGTAGCTCCCGTTTTCGCCCATTCGCGGGCGGTTCTTCCATTCCCTTCTGGGTGGTTTCTTCCAAACTTGGCTATCGGCCGTCGCGATGCCGGAATACGGACAAGTCCTAATACATTGTAGGGCACTTATATACAAGTTCGTCGCGAAGCATTCAGCGGCAATGCCCGGTCGTCTCTGCGGCTTTGGCATGAATGGTGCTACGTAGCAGGCTACGGCTCAGAGGTGCCGCGATATGCTGGTTACGATCACAGGGGAGAAGGTTCCGGGGTGCGAGGAGACGCGTGTGGCGCCGGTCTCGCAGGATGTGCCGACGCCGCCGAAGACTGCCGTTTCGGTCCGGGCGGTGGACACGTGGGTCTACGTCCTGGTGGCAGGACTGTTCGCGGTGATTGCGATCACGGTCGGCATGTCGTATTGAGTCGGCCCGCCGCAGTCCGGCTCAGGGCCGCCACTTCTTGACGACGACCCCTGTTTTGCGAGGACGCATCGACAGGGCTCGAT
>CAYXFW010000580.1:0-2535 GCA_964464305.1 uncultured Verrucomicrobiota bacterium | reverse complement strand
TCCGGCAGCAGTGGCCCGGACAAAGGGGACGAGGAGAAACAGATCGACGCGCCCGCGACGGAGGGCCGGCCTGAAGCGCCGCCGCCGATGGCGGACCTGGACGCTGATCCGTCGCCCTTATGCCCCCCAAGCACGGCCGCCGCTCCGGCGCCGGACGCGGGGTTGGCGCGGGCCAATGCTTGCGCGTCGGGGGCGTTTTCGTGCTTGGGTTCGGACGGCTCGCGCAACCATTCTCCCACACCGGGACCGGAAAACGCGGCGAGTCCGGAAGCGTCCCCGGCCGCCGAGCAGCAACAACCCGCACCCCGTCTCGCTGCCGCCATGGTGGCAGCGCCGCCAGTCCCGGCAGGCGCCGCCGGCAGAGTGGCGGGGCCGGACGCGCCGCGGTCCGGCATGACGGGCGGAATGGCAGGGTCGGGCGGGTCGCCGCCGGGCCTGCCCGGCAGCGGCAAAGCCCCGCCATCGCGGCCGCGTCCGGTGCATCACGCCGGGCAGGTGCTGTTCAGTCCGTGGCTGGACCTGGTGGGCTGCGACCGCCCGGCGGAGTTGGCGATGCAGGCGCAATGGCTGGGTCAGATCCTCCAGGGCGCGGTCAATATCGAGCAATCCAAAACCATCTGTCCCGAAGGCCTGGCGTGGTTCACCGGTCCGGTGCTGCCGGGGCTGGATACTCAACGCACTGAACTGAAGCGCCAGGCGCAAGACCCGGACCGGGCCCTGGCCGTACTGGCGGCCAATGCGCGGCTGCTGGTGTTCGGACCCGGGGCCGGGATGGTGTTCTACTACGACCCGCACACCAAGCAGTACACCGGAGCGCTGAAGGTGCTGAAAGGCTGGTGCGGTCGCCGCCACAGCGTCGAGAAAGTCCTGCACGAGGACTTCCTCCATACCCAGTATGGCGACCCGTGTTTCGTGCAGCACTTCGACAACTTCTACGACCTGCGCGAACGGGTCTTCATCACCCTGCGGCGGTTCGACCTGCTGTTCCCCGAGCCCCTGCGCCAGGGGCGGGTCTTCGTGCTGGACCGCGGCATTTTCGGCCACGACACCTTCGAACTGTTCAGGGCGCGGCACGACCATCTTCTGACTTGGGAGAAGGGCTATGCGGACGACGGCTGGGACCCCGCCCTGCCGGCGACAGTCTTCCTCTTCACCCGCGAACGCAACTGCGCCGGCGACCTCCGGGCCTGGCGCTTCGAGTGCCAGGAAGCGCCCTGGCCCAAAGACCCCGAGCTGCGCCGGATCGTCGTGCGGGCGTGGAACCCGAACCTGCGGCAGGTCGAGGTCTCGATCCTCACCAACGCCCCGCGCTGCCTGTTGTCAACCCAGGATGCGGTGCGGTTCATGTTCAACCGTTGGCTCCAGGAAAACGACTTCCGTTACCTCGACACCCACTTCGGCATCATGCAGGTAACCAGTTACGACTCGAAGAGCTACGCGGAAATCCAAGGCGAACTGCACGACCGTCCCGTCGAGTGCCGGGAGTACCTCCAGACCCGGGACCAACGGCTGGCGCGCGACGCCGCTCTGGCCAAACTGCTCTTGCGCCGGGAAAAACTCGTCGACGTCCAGGCCGCCTGCCAGCGCCAACTCCGACGTCACGCGCGGGCCACCGCGAACGACGACCGCGCCGCGCGCCGTCAACGCCAACTCCGTGACCGGCTCGCGCGCCTGGCGGCCAGCCAGTCCACCGTCGCCACCCAGATCGACCAGGCCAAACAGGACGTCGCCGCGCTGCAAGCCAAACTCGATACCATGCTGCGCCACCAGTCCCGCCTGGACCAGCTCATCGCCGAGAACTACCGCCGGAGCGATACGCGCGCCAAGGAACTCATGGACGCGCTGAAGATCACCGCGCGCAACGTCTTCCGCCGCGCCCTGGACGTCTTCCGCCCGATCTACAACAACTACCGCGCCGACCACGTCGTCCTGCGGGCCCTCAGCCGCTGTTCGGGCCTGGTCCGCCGTGAGGAACAGACCGTGGTCGTCGAACTCTGGCTCAAGGGCGCCTTCGAGCCGGCACAACGCAAGCTGTTCGGTAAGTTCCTCCAAACCATGAGCCAGGCGATCGCCACCCACTTCCAGGGCCGCTGCGCCCCCCTGTCGGTGCGACTGCTGGACGGCGCCCCGGAACTGTGAACCCCTGCGCCAACCCTCGCGCCAGAGCGCTGACCGGCAGTGACGCCAAAGACTATGCCCGCTGCCCGAACCGTGTCGCGGCAGGCGCGCGCCGTCTCGCACACTCAACCACGGAACGACCTACCGGCGTGTACGCGCAAACAGGCGGGCAGCCTTCTTCCTTTTAGCCGCAGTCTTTCCGCCAGCACGGATCGGCCACGCCGCCCGGACCATGGCCGAACACAACCCGGCGCCATCGGAATGGCGTCCGCGCGGCCTCAAGTGTGGGCATTCAACTTGCGCGTGCCTCATGCTCAGAACGGTGAGGCCTGGAAGCGTTGCGGGGGCGGCGTTCGAGGCGCAGACCAGTTCGAGGACCATATCGAGGGTGGTCTGCATGCCGGCGGCGGGAGGTAG
>CAYXFW010000579.1:0-2540 GCA_964464305.1 uncultured Verrucomicrobiota bacterium | reverse complement strand
TGTCTCCCATCGTCCTGTCGCTCCTGCTCATCTTGCTGATCTCGCTCGCCGTCAATCCGGTGATCGCCCGGGTGCGGGCGTGGACGGGTGGGCGAAAGGGCGCCGCGGGGCTCGTTGCGGCGGTCGTGATTGCGATCGTTGTCGTCACGGGCTGGGCGTGCGTTGTGCCGGTGACGTCCGCGGTCGCCACGCTCTCGGCACGATGGCCCGGCTATTGGGAACGGCTCCAGAGGCCGCTGATCAAGATCGAGCGGCAGGCCGTGATGTCCGAGAAGAAGCTCCAGGCGGAAGTCACGGCTGAAATCACCGGGACTGCGACGACCGGGGGGGAAGCCGCGCCTCCGGAGCCCGAAACCAAGGCCGCGCCGCGCACGGTCGCGACGGCCGCGGGAAGACCCGTACCTCCGGAACCGGCTGCGGAAGCCGCGGCGCGCAAGGTCGCGAAGGAGCCGGGGTCTCTTCGAGCCGGCGTGACCGGGATGCTCCAAAGCGCGTTCGGCAGCTTCATGGCGATGGCCTTCGACGCCGCCCAGATTCTGGTCGTCCTGGTGACGGTTCTTCTGGGGGTCACCTTTACGCTTATGAATCCCCGACCGGTCTTCGGGGCGATTTTCGCGCTCGTGCCTGAACGCCACCACGTGCAGACGTTGACGATCCTGCAGCGCATCGGCGCCTTCGTGCCGGGATGGGCCGGGGCGACGCTGGTGGCGATGGCGGCGATCGGCCTGCTGGTTACGATTCTCATGTGGCCGATCTTCGGATTCGTGGACGCGATGGTCCTCGGGTTGATCGCCGGCGTTCTGGAAGCCGTCCCCTTTATCGGCCCCCTGCTGAGCGCGGTGCCGGCGCTGTTGTTCGCCGCGGGCAAGGGAGGCATGACGCCGTTGTGGGTCGTGCTCGCGTACGTCGGAGTTCAGGCCCTGGAGAACAGCGTCATCACCCCCTGCGTCATGGCGAGCCGGATGAAGTTGCATCCGTTGGCCGTCGTCTTCTCCATGCTCCTTTGCGTGGCGGCCTTCGGTGTGCTCGGGGTGCTGGTTGCGGCGCCGCTGGTCGCCATTGTCGGCATCCTGCACGACGAGGTCTATCGAAAGCGGATTCTCCCGACAGTGTCGGACGCGGACCTGGATCGTCTGGCGAGAAAAGCCCTGCACGAAAAAGTGTCCGATGGCCCGTGATCCTAGTCCAGGGCCTCCAGCGCGTGCGGGGCGAAGAACGTCATCTGGCCGAGACTCTTGCCGAAATCGTCGCCGCTCTTCTGGATCGCCGCGCGGAATCCCTCGCGGAGGATGCGCAGGTGTTCGCGATTGCCCGTGAGGCGCGCCTCGTAGGCCATCGCTTCCACGGAGAGAAGGAACAGACCGTAGGGCGCCTTCGACGACAGCGGGCAGGCCGTGTAGCGGAAGGTCTTCACGTCCTCCTGCCAGCACTCGCGGATCATCTGGTCGATACCGGCGCCGATGGCCTTGAGCACCTCGGGATCGCCGGTGTGCCGGTGCAGGCGCGAGAGGGCGCAGACCGTGAGCCCTTCCATGAAGGGCACGTTGCCCTCGCATCGCTGGTCGCGGTACTTCGTGGCGCGCTCCTCCGGCGTGCTGCCGGGCGGATGCAGGCAATGGTCGCCCGCCAGCTTCACCACCCAGCCGCGCTGCGGGTCGAGGGCCTGCCGGAGCGCCTCCCAGTTCTTCCGGGCCGACTCGAGATACCGCGGTTCGCCGGTGGCTTCGTAGGCGGACAGCACGAGGATCGTCGGCCAGCCGAGCGAGCGAATGTGGGTGCCCACCTTCGGGGTCGGCGCCGCCGCCATCGCGTCGGCCGCCATCAGCGCCACCTCGCGCGCGCGGCGGTCGCCGGTGAGGAAATAGTAGTCGAGATCGCCGGTGATCCACACGTGCCCGAAGTTGGCGCTGTAGCCCATCTGGTAGGTCCGGTCGACCGGGAGAGGTGCGTGGGTGTAGTAGCCGCCGGTGTGGTTGAGGGCATGCACCCAGATCTCGCCGATCCGGGGCGGGGGGCCGTAGGGGTTCTTCAGAAGCGGGTTCACCGCGTGCACCACGTCCACGTCGATGTGATGCCGCGCCGCCTGCGCCCCGCGCAGGAAGTACCGCCGGTCGCCGGTGCGGAGATACTGCATGAGCAGCCCGTGCTGCAGATCGTATTCGAGGTTGCCCCAGTTGACGCCCCGCTCGCCGAACCAGTCGCCGAAGTTGAGCATGCCGTATTCGCGCACCCGGTCGCGCAGCTTCAGGTGGCCGGCGAACGAACGCTCGAACCAGGCGTCGTACCCGGCGTACCGGTTCGTGTCGGCGGCGGGGAACCGGCCCGCGACCTGTGTCGCGCCCGCGTAGACCGGTGTGCAGACGGGGAGCAGGGGCTCCTCCGCCGACTGGAAGAACGCGTCGAGCGACGCCGGTTCCGCCGGCGCCGAGAAGAAGACCGTCCAGATCTCGTGCGTCTTGGCCATCCCGATCTTGAACGTGTGCAGGCCCCCGCGGAGCGCGTAGTACAGCTTGTTCTCCTCCGCGAGGGGCTTGCCGTCG
>CAYXFW010000578.1:0-2547 GCA_964464305.1 uncultured Verrucomicrobiota bacterium | reverse complement strand
CGACATAAAGCAAAAAGACAGACCCGAGTGCCGTGAGTTCCGCGGCAGGGATCCCGCTCGCGTATTCAGGCAGGAACCGGCGTGTCAGCGGACCCAGCAGCCAGTAGCACAGGAAGCTCGTCGGAATCATCACCCCAAGATTGAACAGGAAGCTGATCCAGAAGAACTTCCTCAATGCCCGGGACGATCCCGCCCGGCCGAAATCGTGAGCGGCTCGGGGATAAAGAATCGCCCCAAGGGCGGCGGGCAGGACGGGGAGTCCGGCCAGGATCAGCGTTGCCAGGGCATAGTGTCCGACGGCCTCCGTACCCTGGAACATGGCGATCACCGAGCGGTCCGCGACCCCAAGGAAGGAGGTCAGGAGATTGACGCCGAGAATCGGCAGGCCGACTTTCGAGAGCTGGCGCGCATCCGCCCAACTCCCCTCCCGTCCCAGGTTGAACGGGAGCCCCGGGCGAAGAAGAAGCACGCCGGCTATCGGGAGAAGAATGTTCTTCGCAATCAGTCCGCCTGGCCCCCAGAGGGCCGGGAAGACCGTCGTGACCGCCTGAACCATATTCTTCCAGTGCAGACGGCGGCCGAGCGGGTGGAACTGCTGCATGCCGCGAAAGAGGATGGTGAAGAACGTGTCGAACGGCCCCGCGCCCAGGTAGGCCATAAGCCCCAGCGATGCCCAGCCCATCAGCGGATCGCGCCGGAACGCGAAGGCCCAAATCATGACACCCGCAGCAACCGCCAAACCGACGCCCGCGACAAGCTTTACGACCATCCAGGACGCATCGACCATGGACTGGGCCCGGGCAGTCTGACCGCGTGCCGCGTATACCGGAATGTTGCGAAACAGCCCCATGGTCACACCCAGATCCAGATAGGCCAGATATCCCGCAAACAGCATCACTGTCTGAATCGCCCCAAGTTCGGCCGGAAGGAGGAACTTGGCCGCCACAAGGCTGGCGAGTAGCGCGATGATGGGCGAAATCACCGTGGCGGCGAAGTGAAGGGTGTCGCCCCGCCGGATGAAGCCTTGCTCCGATGGCCCTTCTCCAGTGACGGCGACCACGGCCTGTGACCGGTCCTTGGGGCTCCGCACCGCCTCCTCAGTCGCGCATCCCGAAGCTGAACCTGATGCGGAGCCCCGGCAAACCCGTCCGCCGACGGTATCGGGGCAGGATCCACCGGGTCTCGCCTCGATGTGTCCAACCCATCCTTTGGGGGGGCGGAAGAAGAGCGCCGGACAAAAGCCCGGCTCCCCTGCTCCAGACCACTCAGGGACATTGCTCAAGCATTGGAATTCCGCCTTTGTGGCAGCAACACCCAGAAACGCAGGCAAACCGCGGGCAAGCGTCGGGATGAGAGCCGGATCATATCCCATCAGCCGGGTGGCCACACAATCCACGGCGAGAGGGTCGAACCCTGCCAACACCATTCCGGCTGCCACGGGTGTCGGGGAATAGGGTCCTTCACCCTCGCCGGCAATGATGCCGTCCACAAGGCAGACGATCTTCCTCTGCGGACGATCCGCGATGCTGCCGTGCCGGTCTCCGAAGATCGCGATCCGGTGGAGATCCAGGACCGCTCTCCATATCGTATCGTTTCCGAACCATCCTCCATCATGAAGTTCCGAGGAACCGAACAGACGTCCTCGGGCCACGACGTCGAGCGGATTCGTGAATCGCGAGAGCATGCCGAAAAGGTTCTGGCCCAACATGGAACCCATGCATATCCTCCGAAGATCCGCGTACGAACTGTATCGCAACGGACGATCGTCCGGGTACTGGTCCCCCCCGGCGGCGGGCGGTCCCTGTCGGTAATGTGGAAGACCGCTCCGGTTCGACATCAGTCCGACCCATCCCTTCGCACAGACGGTGATCCCGGATTTCATGTGCGTCTTCAGCTTTGGCAATGCAATCAGGACATCGGCATCTGCGACCGCCCGCGGAACCTCGTACCTCACGTCTCCGGAGCGGAAATCTTGCCGTGTTTCGCGCTGCAATCCGCCCACCATCAGATCCATCCGGTTCTCGATGCCCTGGAAGAAGGAGTCCGCACCCATTGAGTACGATACGTAGCCGGTCTCGTCTCCTGGTTGCTCGATCCAGTATGTCCACAGCTTAACACGACCGCATCGCATCCAGCAAAGAACGCGGTGCCGGGGGTCCACAATCCGAACCGTGACGGACGTTTGGCCTTGGACGTGAGACACCACCAACGGCAAACCGGTTGCCTTCATCAGCAGTTCCGCCGATTCCCCATTCGGCGACGTGACGAGTATGGTTATCGTTCCCCGCCCCTTGAGCGCGATACAGACATAGTCCATCACCGCCCGCATGATCGAGGGATGCGCGATCAGGGTACCGGACTTGAAGTTTCGTCCCGTGAGAAGGTTGGGGACCAAGGTCACGCTCATCCCGGGCTCGATCACTTCCCCGAGGGGATTCCACTCCGCCGTACCGAACCGCGCCCGGTCCAGTCCCATCAGCGCGAAGGCCTCCCGCACCGCATCGTAGGAGCCGTTGTGAGGATCCGTCGCGCCGTCCCGAAAGGGAT
>CAYXFW010000577.1:0-2547 GCA_964464305.1 uncultured Verrucomicrobiota bacterium | reverse complement strand
CTTGGAGGCCTTGGGTGCCCAAGTCCCCGAAGCGCGCCCACGGAGCGGTCGCGCCATCAACTCGCTGCCCCCACCCGGTTAACAACGCAGCTGCCCCTCGGCGTAGCGCGAAGGGCGAAAGCAAGGACTTCACGGTTCGCTACCGCGATCCGTGAGAGTCTTTGGTTTGTTCCGTGCTCCTTTCCTCTCTTGCCAAGAACCACAGACCTGCAACGAGGATGACTTGTCCGACGGGAAGCGTGATGGCGGCCGCCATCATCTCGGGGGGAAACTCATACTTATCCTGGATCGCTGATATCTCTTCCTGCATCTGACGCCGCTTCTCGATCACAACAGGATCGACTTTCTGCTCGCCTTTGTGTTGGATCCAATCATTCACATATGGAGCCGCTGTGGCGCAATAGAATGCCAGAGCAAAATAGACCATGAAAAACCAATAGGCTCCCTTTCTGGACCATCGCCATGCTTGTACAGATGTGATGAGCCCAACCATATACAGCACCGGCCACATCCAGATCCGGAAGACTCCAGCCACCGTCGGCGGAAGCACCCCCGCCCAGAACAGCAACGACCCCGCGAGCATCGCGAGAAGAAAGAGGATAAGGGACAATGTCTTGATTCTCTTCATTGCATTTCACCGAGCGTTGCGGCGACGATCGGCGAACTTGCGAGCCGCATCCTCCGGCGCGAGCAATTGCTCCGCCGCGCCACCACGTGCGCGATGTCGATGAAGTACTCGTCCCACCCCGGTCGCCGGTCCGCCCGCTTCTTCATCCCCCCAGTGTGCGCCCCACCCCCGCGGCCGGTCAACTCCGCGGGAGGATCTCCGCTCCAACCTCACGGGAGGAAAGGTGCGAGGGTCGAGAACGAGCGGACGAGGTCGGCTCTCCCCCTTTGCCTTCCTGCCCCCTTCGATGTTCGACATTCAGTATTCGATATTCTGCTGTTCGCCCCTTGTCAGACGAACCGCAGAATTCTGAACCGCAGAACGCCGAAGGAGCGGGAATGGGAACGAAGGGCGCGCAAGGAGCTTGAAATGGCGGGGGGCGGAGGACACACTCAAAGTATGGGCATCCCGCTTTCTGCGGAACCCGATACGGAGAGGCGACGATGAAATACCGGTGTCTGTCCCTGCTTCTGGCCTTCGCGACGATTTCGGCAGCGGCGGGGACGAACCACGTCTTCCGAGTCGCCGCGGACCGGCCCGGCGCGGTGTACAAGCCGGGCGAGACGGTCACGTTTGTCATCACGCTGAGCCTCGACGAGCAGCCGGCGCCGGAGGCAGTGGAGGTCGCCTGGACGTTGACCAAGGACGGTGTCCCGCCGACGACCAACGGCCGCGTCCGACTGGTGAACGGCCGCGCCACGGTGACGGGTTCGCTGGGCGAGCCGGGCTTTCTCCAGTGCCGGGCGGGCTACCGCGGCAGCAACGGGCTGTCGCTTTCCGCGCTCGGCGGCGCCGCCATCGATCCGCTTCGCATCCGGCCGAGTCTGCCGGTGCCGGGCGACTTCAATGCGTTCTGGGCTGGACAGAAGAAGAAGCTCCAAGCGATCCCGCCGGTGGCGCACCTGACGCCCGTGCCGTGGAGCCAGCCGGACATCGAGTGCTTCGACGTCCAGATCGATTGCCTCGGCCCGCCCGTCAGCGGCTACATGGCCCGCCCGGTCGGCGCGAAGCCGAAGAGCCTGCCCATCCTCCTGTACACCCATGGCGCGGGCGTGCGCAGCTCCGGCCTCGGCGGCACCGCCTCCTGGGCGAAGAACGGGATGCTCGCGATGGACATCAACGCCCACGGACTTCCCAACGGCAAACCGGACGAGTTTTATAAAGCGCTGAACGACGGCGAATACAAGGAATACCGGACGCGCGGTCGCGAGTCGCGCGAGACGGTCGTCTATCTGGGCATGTTCCTCCGGCTCGTCCGCGCCCTCGATTTCCTGACCGCACAGCCCGAATGGGACGGCCGGACCGTGATCGTCCACGGCACGAGCCAGGGCGGGTACCAGTCCATCGTGGCCGCGGGACTGGATCCCCGCGTCTCCTTCTTCGCCGCCGGCGTTCCGGCGGGCTGCGATCACACCGGATTCAAGGTCGGCCGGATCAACGGCTGGCCCAAGTTCATTGCGACCGGCGAGGATCCGCCGCCGAACGTGGTCGAGGCCGTGCGGTATTTCGACGCCGTCAACTTCGCCGCACGCGCCAAGGCGCCCGGCATCGTCACCGTCGGCTTCATCGACACGACCTGCCCTCCGACCGGGGTCTACGCGGCCTACAATGCGCTGTCCGGGCGCAAGCAGATCTTCGACGACATCCCGACCGGCCACGCCAACTCGCCGGAGGCGATGAAGGCGATGCGCGAGGCGATCCTTGCCCACGCCGCCGCGCAGAAGACCGCCGTCCGCTGACCGGCCGCTGGGCACGGATCCGCGCCCAAAGTTCGGAGCTCAAAGGCGAATGTCGTGTCGCGGGTCTTCCCTGAACCGGAGCGTAGCGGCGGGGCACGACGGAGCGTGCCCCTCCAGCGAACGTGCCATGGACCCGCGGGC
>CAYXFW010000576.1:0-2560 GCA_964464305.1 uncultured Verrucomicrobiota bacterium | reverse complement strand
GCGCGGAGGGCGGCGGGATCGAAGGGCGCGCCGATGAGAGCGGCGGGGAGGGGGCGGTCGCGGGGGGGATCGAAGGCGAGGCCGGCGAGGCGGCCGTCGACGACGTGCGCGACGATCGAGGTCCCGGACCCGGCCGCGTCGGCGAGGCGCATCCGGAACGGCGGGGTGCGACCGTAGACCCACTCCCAGGACTCGTGGCGGCAACGGATGTCCGCCCAATCCCACGCCTCCGTGTCGGAATCGGTCAGCGTCTCCACCGGTCCGCCCCACATCGACGCGACCGCATCCGCCAACGCGCGCTCGAGCGCCTCGAATGTCAACCCCGGGGCCAGGTCCGCCAGGTTCACCACGGTCGCAGGGACCGACGGCACCGCGTGGCCCTCGATCTGCGGCGGCAGGTCCGGTATCAGCCGGCGCATCCGGTCGAGGTCCGTCCGCACCAGGAGCGTCCCGTGGTGCATCGCGACCCGCGCCCTCAGGCAGAATGCGTTCCCGGAAATCTTCCGCTCGCCCGCGCAGAGGTTCGTCCGGTTCCCGATTTCCGCGGTCACGCCGCACGCGGCCAGCGCGCGGATGACGGCGGCAAACTGCGCCGCGGCGTCGTACCGGGTTCGTGGCACGATGAACGAGTAGTTCAGGTTTCCGGCATCGTGGTAGACCGTCCCCCCGCCCGACACCCGCCTCGCGACGCGCGCGCCGGAGAGGCGCGCCGCATCCAGGTCGATCTCGCGCCATGGGTTCTGGTTCTTGCCGATCACCATCGCCGGATCGTTCCGGCAGAGGAAGAGCACGGGCCCCAGAGTCTCCGCCCGGTCGAGGAGCCATTCCTCGACCGCCAGATTTCTTCCTGCATCCCGGTTGTCTGCCCGATAGACTTTCACGTCGTTCCCGTATGGACTCCGCTGCCGTGCTGCGTATGATAGGCGGATCGAGACAACGAGGGGAAGCGTGAACAAGCAGGGAACCCATATTCCGACGGACGGACCGGCCCCGGTGGACGGCCGGGCCGGCGCGTCCGGGAGCGGCGGCATCACGGCGGAGTTCATCCGGCGCATCCCCAAGACCGACCTCCACGTCCACCTGGACGGGTCGCTGCGCATCCCGACCCTGATCGAGCTGGCGCGCGCCGGGAAGGTCGATCTGCCGTCGTGGGACGAGGCCGGGCTGAAGGAACTGGTCTTCAAGGACCGCTACGAGAGCCTGCCGGACTACCTGCGCGGCTTCGCCTACACGTGCGCCGTCCTGCGCACACCGGAGAACCTCGAGCGCGTCGCCTACGAATTCGCCGAGGACAACCTCGCCGAGGGCGTGCGTCACTTCGAGGTCCGGTTCGCGCCCCAGTTGCACACCCACGACGACCTCAAGGCGCGCGATGTCCTCGCCGCGGTCCATCGCGGTCTCGACCGTGCCGCGCGCGCCCACAACGCCGGCGAGGCCGTCCGTTCGGGCCGGGATCTGCCCCTTCAATACGGCATCATCGTCTGCGCGATGCGCTCCTTCAACCGCAGCTACGGCCCCTATTTCGCGCGACTGCTCGACGTCCTCGGCTCGGCGCCGCGCAGGGAGGTCTTCGCCGTCGCCTCGCTCGAGATGGTCCGCACCGCCGTCGCCCTTCGCGACCAGGACGGCCTGCCGATCGTCGCCTTCGACCTGGCGGGCGAGGAGGCGGGCTATCCCGCCGGCGATCACAAGGTCGCGTTCCAGTACGCGCACTCGCACTTCCTGAAGAAGACCGTCCACGCCGGCGAGGCCTATGGACCGGAGTCCATCTTCCAGGCCATCACGGACTGCCACGCCAACCGGATCGGCCACGGCACGTTCCTGTTCGCCGTCGACATGGTGCGCGGTGCGGGCATCGCCGACCCGGCCCGCTACGTCGAACGGCTCGCGGAATACATCGCCAGCGAGCGCATCGCTGTCGAGGTCTGCCTCACCAGCAATCTGCAGACCACGCCCTCGATCCGCTCGGCGGCCGACCATCCCGTGCGCCGGATGATCGAGCGCGGGCTCTCGGTCACCATCTGCACGGACAACCGCCTCGTCTCCGGCACCACGGTCACGCGCGAGCTTCAGCGGATCGTCGACGGATTCCCCGTCACGCGCCGCCAGTTCCGCAACCTCGTCCTCGCCGGCTTCAAGGGCGCCTTCCTGCCGATCCCCTACGTGGAGAAGCGCGCGTTCGTCCGGTCCGTCATCGACCGCTACGAGCTCCTCGAGCGCGAATTGCTCGGCCCGGAGGCGGAGACCGGATCGTGAGCTACTGGGTCGTCATCTACCGTACGGGCTGGATCGCCCTCGCCGTCCTCGGCCTGGTCGGGGCCTCGGTCGCCTTCGTGCCGAAATGGAAGGAATACCGCGACTACCAGCGGCGCAACACCGAGATGGCCCGCGAGGAGGCGCTCGAGCAGGAAATGCTCAACCTTCTGAAGTCGAAGCAGGAGCGGTTCCGTACCGATCCGCGGTTCGTGGTCCGCATCGCCCACGACCTCGGCCTCGCCCGTTCGATCGAGGTCATCTTCCGCTACCAGGGGGACGCCCCGCTGCCGGTCGTCACATCGTC
>CAYXFW010000575.1:0-2561 GCA_964464305.1 uncultured Verrucomicrobiota bacterium | reverse complement strand
CTGCCATCGGCTATCTGCCATCGGCTATTGGCTATCTGCTATTGGCTATCTCCCGCGGGTCTGCACGGGTTTCCGGCCGTCGGGCTTGGGGACGAACATATCCTTCCACGTCAGCTTCAGCTCGCGCGCCATGTCGAGGCAGTACTGCACGTCGCCGATGTCCGGGTCGCGGTTGTTCGTGCCGAAGGAGAACTTTGCGCCGGCGGCTCGGGCGAGTCGCAGGAAGGCGGGGCTGGGGAGGCGGCTCTTGCCGTTGATCTCGATGGCCACGCCGTTCTTCACCGCCGCGTCGACCACGCGCCGCATGCGCTCCGGTGTCCACAACGCGTCGTACTCGCCGGCGATCCCGGGCGGCAGGTAGGTCGGGTTGACGTAGAGGTCGATCGGTTCGTTCTCGAAGATGCCGACGGCGCGGGCGACGAGCGTTTCCATGAACTCCTGCTTGTCCGGGATGTCGACCTCCTCCGGGATCCACAATCGCATCCGCTTCCCGCGGTTGTCGGTCCAGGTCATGGAATCCGTGAAGACGTAATCGAACTTCGCCACGACCTCCTTCGAGACCAGATCGACCCATTCGCGGCCCTCGGCCTGCATTCCGACGAAGCAGGGCTGGCCCTTGAAGGAGTCGAGATACGCCAGCAGTGCGGCATCGTTGGTTGTCGGGAAGCCCTGCCCGAGGTTGATCGCAATGCCGTAGCCGATCCCGGTTGCGCGCGAGGTCTCGAGCGCACGGTCGAGCGTGAGCCCGCCCTTGAGATGCACATGCAGGTTCATCAGAGGAAAATTCGCAGCCTGGAGCTCCAGCATCTGCCGGTAGGCGTCGTTGACAACCGGCGCCGGCCCGGGGGCCGGATCGGAGGCGTCGGCCGGCAGCGGCCGCACGCGCAGGTTGCGGAAGTGCGTCTGCGTGTTCGCCTCGTGGCACTGCAGCGCGAAGGTGCCGTGGCCCAGCACGCGACCCGGGCGGCCCGCCGGCGGCACGGCGGGCGTCGGCTCGGTGAAGTCGACCAGCAGCGTGTCGTTCACCCAGGTTCGGATGCGCTTGCCGACGACCGAGAAGCGCAGCGTGAACCACTCGCCGTCGCGGGCCATCGGCTTGTAGACGTTGCGGATCGCGTAAAGGCTGCCCGTCTTCTTGAGTTCGCGGTAGGCCCCGGTGCCGTCGTCGGGACGCACGGTGTTGTCCACCTGCACCTCGAACCCGTGGGTCAGCAGTGCGCTCGCCTCCGGCGATGTATGGAAGAAGATGCCCGAGTTCGCCCCGTCGCGGGTCATGACATCGGCGGAGAACTCGAAATTGCGGAAGTCCGCGTGGCAGACCGTCCCGGTGTAGAACAGGTGCGCCTTCGGCCCGCCGCTCACGATCTTCCCGTTGCGGACGGCGAACGACCCCGGGTTCGTCGGCGCCGCCCACCCCTCCAGGTCGCGCCCGTTGAACAGCGGAATCCAGTCCGCGGCGGGGGCGGACACGACGGCGGCCAGGGTGCAGAGAACGGCGATCCAGCGTGTCTTCATGCGCATGCTGATAGTCCGCGTCCGCGCGAAATGCAAGCGCCCGGACGGGCCGTGCACATCGCCGATTCATGCAGGCCGGCCGAGATGCTCCACGCTGGTTCCCCGTTCGGCCGGGCGAGCCGCCCGGCCCTACCCCTCATCTTCATGGAACCGATGGTAGGGCCGGACCGCTGGGCCGGCCGTTCGGTGGATTCTCGTGGCATGCCAACCTCGGAGATGCGCTCGACGGACCTCACCCCCGCCGAGCGAGGCGGGCGATGGCGAAGGCGGCGGCGTTGACGAGGACAATGGCGGAGCCGGCCGGAACGTCGAAGGCGTACGCGAGGGCGATGCCGGCGACGATCGAACCCGTGCCGACCGCCGCGGCGACGGCGAGCGCGCCGCGGAAGCTGCGCGCAACCTGCAGCGCCGTGGCGGCGGGGAAAATCAGCAGGCTCGATACGAGCAACGTGCCGACCACGCGGATGCCCAGCACCACCGTCAACGCCGTCAGCGCGGCGAGCGCGCGGTCGAGCGTCCGGACCGGCACGCCGGCGGTGCGCGCGTGCTCCGCATCGAACGCCATCGCAAACAGCTGCCGCCGGAAATGCAGCAGCACTGCGCCGACGGCGGCCGACAGGCCCACGGCCACGGCCACCTCGGGCCGGCTGACCGCGAGGATGTCGCCGAAGAGGTAGCTGAAGAGGTCGATGTTGAATCCGCCGCCCAGGCCGGCGAAGAGGACGCCCGCCGCCACACCGACGGCCGAGACCATTCCGATCGCCGCATCGCCGAACATCCCGCCGCGTTCCGGCAGCTTCAGAATCAGGAGCGAGGCGAGCACCGCCAGCGGCACGGCGACGGCCAGCGGCGGGAGCGAAAGCAGCAACGCGAGACCGACGCTGCCGAACGCGAAATGCGCGAGGCCTTCGCCCATCATCGCGCAGCGCCGCAGCACGAGGAAGACGCCGAGCAGGGCGCACGCGGCCGCGACAAAGACGCCGGCCGCGAGTGCCCGCTGCATGAAGCCGAACTGGAGCGCCTCGATCACAGCGGGCAGCTCCCTT
>CAYXFW010000574.1:0-2566 GCA_964464305.1 uncultured Verrucomicrobiota bacterium | reverse complement strand
TCGTTCCCCTCGACGGCCGTGATCCGGACCCCTTCGGGCAGCCGGCGGTCGAGTTCGGCGTTGACGGAGTTTGTCGGGACCGGGCCGGCATCGGCCGTCGATGCACCCAGGTGGAAGGTCGCCTCGCCACCGGCGTCCTCCGGGGCGGTTCCGTCGACCGAGTTCGTGTCTGCGTCCGAACTCTTTTCGAGGTACACGACCTGGATGCTTCCCCGGGCCTCGTCGAGAAGCAGCACCATGTCGGCCTGGCGCAGAACCGCCATGCCGCGCGCGTAGCGGTGCGCCGTGATCACGGTGCGGGCCGAGACGCGCAGCTTGTTCGACCGGGACGCGTTGGCGAAGAGCGGGACCGCCATCGACATCGCCAGCAGGCTGATCACCACGACGAGCAGGAGCTCGATGAGGGTGAATCCCCCGTGTCCACCGGACACGCGGACCGCCGTCCATCCTGTTGTCCGGTTTCGACGCACACGATTCGCAGGCCGTGGGGTTACGGCGTGGTCTCCGTCTGCCAGTTCACGATGTCGTCCGCACTCTCGACCCCGTCCGGGCCGAGCGACATGAGATCGTACGTCTTGGGGTTGTGCTGCCCCGGGCACACATAGACGTAGGCGCGCTTCCAAGGATCCGAGGGCATCCCCTTCTTCAAGTAGGGCCCGTTCCAGCGGTCGCTACCGGGCGACGTCACCAGTTCCTGGATCGACTTCGGAAATTCGCCCATATCGAGTTCGAACAGATCCAGCGACGTTCCGATGTTCTCGATCTCGGCCCGCGTTCTGGTGATCTCGGCCTTTCGGGTCTGTCCGCTGAGTCTGGGCAGCGCGATGCCGACCAGGATGCCGATGATCACGACGACCAGCAGGATCTCGATCAGGGTGAAGCCCGCCTTGCCGCGCCGCCGAATCCGTTCGTTCTTCTTCATGTCTCGTCCTCCGATCGGTGGGGAGTTTCAGGTTTCAAGTTCCAAGTTTCAAGTTCCGTGTCGCAGCCAACGTGAAACCTGAAACTTGGAACTTGAAACTCCTCATGCCTGCAACCCGCTTGTCAGGTCGAACACCGCCATCAACATGCTGATGGCCACGAAGCCGACCAGCGCGGCGATCAGCACGAGCAGGAGCGGCTCGAGCACGGTGATGAAGATCTTGACGCTCCGGTCGAGTTCGCCTTCGTAGCGCCGGGCGATGTGGGCGAGGGCGCCGGCCATGTCGCCGGTCCGCTCGCCGACGGCCAGCATGTCGGTCAGCAGCGGCGGGAAGACCTTGCCGGCCGCCAGCGGCCCGGAGATGCTCGATCCGTCCGTCACCCGTTCCCGGGCCTCGTGAATCTCGCGGGCGATGATCCGGTTGCCCACCGTCTGTTCGACGATGGCCAGCGCCTGCAGCACCGGCACGCCGTTGGCGAGCAACGAGCCGAGCGTCTGGGCGAAATGCGTGTAGGCCGAGGCGCTGGCGACGCGTCCGAGGACCGGGATGCGAAGCTGCGTCCGGTGCCACCATTCGCGGCCGCGCTCGGACCGGAGCGCGCGACGGAGGCCGGTGACGCCCGCGATGACGACGGCCAGCAGGATCAGTCCGCGCACGCCGGTGAACGAGTGGCTCAGACCGATCAGGATGCGGGTCGGCAGCGGAAGCGTGCTTCCCAGCTCCGCGAACATGCTCGCGAAGCGGGGGATGACGAACACCATGATGAAGATCATGGTCAGGCCGCCGACGATCAGGACGATGGCGGGATAGGTCAGGGCCATGAAGACCTTCTCGCGCGTCTCCTGCGTCCGCTCGTAGTGTTTCGCCAGCCGCTCGAGTGCCTCCCCAAGGGAGCCCGCGGCCTCGCCGGCCTTCACCATGCTGATGTAGAGCGACGGGAACGTGTCCGGATGGACCGCCAGGGCTTCGGAAAGGCTGCTGCCGCGGACGATATCGTCCCGCAGGGCCGTGGTCAGCGCCGTTGCGTCCGCATCCGTCGAGCCGCGACGCGAAAGGGTGTGCAGCGCCTCGCCCAGCATCATGCCCGAGGCGAGCAGATCGCTCAGCTCGCGCGTGAAGAGCAGCATCTCGCGCATCGACATGTGCGGCCGGTGTTCACGACGCCAGGCCAGGTGTCGCGGGCGCGGCGCGCCGGCGGGCTTTACGGCAGCCGCCTTGGAACCGGCCTTTTCGGGCTTCGCGCCCGGCGATGTCCCGGCTTCCGCGATGTGCACCGGCACGCAGTCCATCCGCGTCAGCGCCGCCATCGCCGCGCGGCGGTCGGCGGCGTCCAGCGTACCCTCGACCTTCCGGCCGTCGCGGCTGCGGGCGCTGTAGGTGAAGGTGGGCATGGGAACCTGAACCTACCCTTCGGACAGCGCCTCGTCCTCTTCGGAGACACGGAGGACTTCCTCGACGGTAGTGACGCCGGCAAGCACCTTAGTCCAGCCGTCGTCCCGGAGTGTCCGCATGCCGCGGCGCAGCGCCTCGGCCTTGATCTGGTTGGCCGATGCGCGCGACGTGATCAGGGGCCGGACCGTTTCGTCGATCATGAGAATTTCGTAGATGCCCGTGCGGCCGCGGAATCCGCTGCCGCGGCATTC
>CAYXFW010000573.1:0-2568 GCA_964464305.1 uncultured Verrucomicrobiota bacterium | reverse complement strand
AGAATATCGAATACTGAACCGCAGAATCACGAAAGACGGGCTGCGGACGTTGGTTCTGGCGGATTTGTGTCGGGGGTGGGGGCGGGGTATCGTGGGCGGCACGGGGAACATTCATGAAAGCGATGCGACTGACCGGGATCCGGGCGATGGCGATGGCGGAGGTTCCGGATCCGGAGATCCGGGGGCCGGGGGACGTGCGGATTCGCATGACGCGCGTCGGGGTCTGCGGGTCGGATATCCACTACTACACGGACGGCCGCATCGGCAGCCAGGTGGTGGCGTATCCGTTCGCCGTCGGACATGAGGGCGCCGGCGTGGTCGAAACCGTCGGCTCCGCGGTCACGCGCGTGAAGCGGGGCGACCACGTTGCGGTGGAGCCGGCGATGCCGTGCGGCGCCTGCGACCAGTGTCGCGCAGGCCGGCCGAATACCTGCCGCGCGTTGAAGTTCCTCGGCTGTCCGGGCCAGGCGGAGGGATGTCTCAGCGAGTTCATCGTCATGCCCGAGGGCAGTTGTCTGCCGCTGGCGGCGGGAGTGGACGACGATCTCGGCGCGCTGTCCGAGCCGCTGGCGATCGGCGTCTATGCGGTCCGGCAGTCCGGTCCCGTGCGCGGGCTGCGCGTGGGCGTTCTGGGGTCCGGGCCGATCGGCCTCAGCGTGATTCTGGCCGCCCGCGAGGCCGGCGCGGCCGCGGTGTATGCGACGGACCTGGTCGGGCCCCGGCTCGCCGCGGCCCGCGCGGCAGGAGCGGTCTGGGCGGGGCACGCGAAGGACTGCGATGTGGTCGCGGAGGTGGCGGGACGGGAGCCGGCGATGCTGGACATCGTGTTCGAATGCTGCGGCAGGCAGGAGGCCGTCGATCAGGGACTGAACCTGCTGAAGCCGGGCGGGATCCTTTCGATCATCGGGATCCCGACGGTCGACCGGATTTCGTTCCCGATGGATGTGGCGCGGCGCCGCGAGATCCGGATTCAGAACGTCCGCCGGCAGGCCCATTGCGCCGAGCCCACGCTCGATATGCTCGCGCAGCGCCGGATCCGGCCCGAGTTCATGGTGACGCACCGCTTCCCGTTCGCGCGGACCCCCGAAGCGTTCGATCTGGTCGCCGCCCTGGACGACGGCGTGATCAAGGCGATGATCGATTTCTAGCCCGCCTCAAAGAACTTCGAGGATTGCGGCGCCGAAGGTGAATCCGCCGCCGAAGGCGGTCAGGCCGACCTTGTAGCCCGACGGCTGGTCCGGGATGAGGGCCGAGAGCGCCAGCGGGATGGTGTTCGAGGACGTATTCCCGTAGTCGCGGATGAAGTAGAAGACCTTCTCGGTCGGGAACTCGATCGCTTTCTGAATGGCCTCGATGATGCGTTCGTTGGCCTGGTGCGGGACGATCATCGAGAGGTCGTCGATGGAAAGGCCGTCCGCCCTGCAGGCGCCTTCGAGCATGTCGATCATCTTGCGGATGGCCACGCGGAAGACGCGCTTCCCGTCCATCTGGATGTGCTCGCCGCTGTTCAGCGAGGGCACGTAGAGCACCTTCTCCTCTTCGCCGAGCGCGGAGAGGACCGGCCGGCTCACGCGGAGGTTGAACCCGCCGGGCCTCGATTCGCGCGAGATCAGCGAGGCGGTCGCCGCATCGCCGAAGAGGAACAGGGTGCCCGGATCGTTGTGGTCCAGCATGGGCGAGAGGGTCTCCGAGGTCACCAGCAGGATGCGGGAGTCCGGGTCGTACTGAAGCATGTCGTGCGCCTGCTGCAGCGCGTAGAGGTAGCCGGTGCACGCCGCGTTGACATCGTGGGCCTGCATCTGGACGGACCCGCCGGGCGGATTGAGATCCTTCAGGATGCGGCAGGCCAGCGAAGGCGTCGTGGAGAGCGGCGTGCCGGTGCTGCAGATGATCGCGTCGAAATCGGCGATGGTGAGGCCCTCGCGGTCGAGGAGCTTGCGGCAGGCGGAGACGGCGAGCGTGAGGACGTTCTCGCCAGGACCGATCCAGTAGCGCTTCTCGATGCCGGTGCGCTGCACGACATCCTCCGGCTTCCAGTCGGGGTAGGAGCGAACCAGCTCCGCGTTGCTGACTTCCCGCGCGCCGGTCGTGTGGCAGATGGCGGAGATGACGATCGGCCGCTCGTCCCGGCGCCGGAGGGCGGGGGATGGCCGGGCGGATTCCGCGCGGCGCTGCAGGACGGGCACCGCGGCCGTCAGGGCCGCCGCGGCGACGGTCCCGGTCACGCGCAGGCGCAGCAGCGGGGTTCCGGCCTTGAGGATATCGCCCTCGGCGGCGGCCAGGCTCGCCACGGTGCCCGCGGCCGGGGCGGCGATCTCGTGCGGGGCCTTGTCGGCCTCGACCGAGGCGAGGATAGCGCCCTCGACGACCGTGTCGCCCGGCTTCACGTGGAGGCGGACGATGCGGATGTTCTCGTCCGACGGGCTCGAACCGGCGGCGGCGACGGTCCGCATGCCGGGCTCGTCGGCCTGCGGAGTTTCCCAGCGCAGATCGAGGTCGAGCATGGCGGCGGCCTTCTCCAGAACCCGGCGTACCGAGGGAAGGACCGAAAACTGAAGGTCCGCGTCG
>CAYXFW010000572.1:0-2587 GCA_964464305.1 uncultured Verrucomicrobiota bacterium | reverse complement strand
AATCCCTTGCCATGGTGCAGATGGGCCGATTCGCCCGCCGGGGGCCGTGGCCGAACCTGTGTTATGGGGGCTTTGCTCTCGGTGCGGCAGTTGTATGCGCGCCTGTCCGGAAGGTATTATCATTCCCGACCTGGGAACCGGCGGACCAGGAAGCTGGCTAACGCCCCGCTTGGATTTCAGCCAGCGCTACTGCAATGAATGGTGCCAGCTCTGCACGGGCGTCTGTCCGACGGGCGCCATTAGACGTCTGTCGTTGGAAGCCAAACGGGCCTTGTCCATTGGCACGGCCCGGGTGGATCGCACCCGCTGTCTGGCGTGGAACGAGGCCCAGTATTGCATGGTGTGCCACGAATTCTGTTCCTATCAGGCCGTTTGGATTGTGGAGCATAACGGCGTCAATTGTCCGGAAGTGGATGAAGCCCTGTGCCGGGGGTGCGGGGCCTGCCAGAGCCACTGTCCGGCCGAACCGGTCCGTGCGATTGTGGTCCATACCCATGAACAGGCGTACGCGCCATGCAAAAGAGATTGACAACCCCCTATCCGTCGGTATAAACATGTAATCCGGGTGTTTTGTTATTTTCCTGCCAACGTAGCTCAGTTGGTAGAGCAGCGCATTCGTAATGCGCAGGTCGTCGGTTCGACCCCGACCGTTGGCTCCAGTTCGCGCGGCGTCAGCCGGAAGCGGCCGAAGGCGGGGCGGGCGCGGGGGCGCAGCCGCCACGGATGGCGCGCGCCGGACCGGCGATTCGCGCGAACACCCGGGCCACCCGCTCGCAAGCGCCCCATACGCGGGGCCGGGCCGCACGCCACAGAACGGCCGTCTTCCGACCCGCCCCCTGCATGACATCGAGCGCCTCCCGGACGTCCGGGCTGGACGCGATCCTGTAGTACGCGGACAGGAAGGGCTGGGCCGGAAGCGGCGCGAGCACACGTTGCTTGAGCAGGCCGGCCATGCGGGTCCGGTCGGTCGCCGTCGGATCGACAGGATCGCGGTACCAGTCCGGCTCATCCCGCGCGATCCACTGTCCCGAGGTCGAACGGTTGCCAACCGCGGCCAGCGCCCGCATCAGGACCGGGCAGTCACCGAGCAGGATGACCCTCCGTGGATGAAATCCGCTGTCCCGCGCCGCATCCTCGATTGCGCCCTGAATGCGCGAGACCAGCGGCAACGCCTCCGCGACGATCGCAGCATCGACATCTCCCACCGTCAACACCCGGGCACCCGCCCCGTGGTGGATGGACAGGGGGAGCGTTCCGTACACGACCGGGTCGAGAAGCAGGTCCCGCTTCGTCGCAAGGCACCGCGCCACGATGCGCTCATCGACGCCCAGGCGCCCGGCAACGCCGGCAAGGACATCGTCGGTGCCCTGCGCCACCTCGGCGACGCGGACCGGAACTCCGCGGCGGAAGAGGCCGCACCCGGAGTGCCGGTGGCTGACCTCGACCAGGACACAGTCCGACTCCGCCTCGCCCTGCGGCAGCATGGCGGGCAGCGTCGAAAGGGGCGTGGCCAGCACATCCGCGACGAGTCCGAGTTCGCCGAGCAGGTCCAGCACGCCCTTCGCGAAGCCGTAGTCGGCCAGAAACAGGTGCATGTGCGCATCGAGCTGAGTCGTGAAGCTGCCGATGGGATCGGCCATAATGTACTTCGAACTGAGGACGAAGCTCTCGTGGGCAACGCCGGTGATCACCTGCTTCGACGGAATTTTCGCCTCGCAGACATGCCGGGTGAGCTTCCGGACGTGCCGTTCCGTCACCGCGGACGGAGATCCCTCGACCGCGCCCCACGGGGACGGAATCGGCAGCGATCCCGCGGCCTGACGGACGTCGCAGATCCCCGACGGCAACAGGACCGCGCACCCACGGTCCCCGTGATCCGGACGCGGACCGAGGCACTGCAGCAACCCCGCTCGCACCTGCGCCAGGCCCAGCGTGTGGTCGCGCGGGATCGAAAAGGGTGCCGTCGCTTCCTGCATCCGGATGAGCTGGCTCGGTTGATCCACACGCGCCCGCGTCACCGTCACATGCCGCGCGCCGATCACAATGCCGACGTGCGTGGCATCCGGGTCGACCCGGCCCGGCCCCGCGGTCCTGCGATGTGCCCAGTTCATGATCTCCCGTTCTCCCTTTCCCGCGCCGAACCCGGCCGCGACGGCCGGCCCGACCCCGATTCCGGGATCCACTGCGGTCTCATGCCGCCACGGAGGATCTCGACGTTCTTTCTCCAACGGGCGACCCACGCGGCCGGATCGTCCCCCGGTTCGATTCCACTGACGATGTACGGCGTGCCGCACGATTCGCAGAAGGCCCCGGGAGAGACCGGCACCCCGCAGCCCGGTCCGGGACACTCGTGCTCCAGTAGCTCTCCACAGTGGCGGCACCGGGTCGCCGCACCCGCCAGAGCGAGGACGAGCGTCGGCGAATGGCAAAGACGCCGCCCGACGACATACGGGATGTTCGAGGGACACAAGGCATCCGGACAGTACTTCAGGACTCCCGGCGCACCCGCCGCCCCCTCCGTGCCGGCCGGGAGCTTCGTAAGATCTACACCGAGGATCCGCGCGATCGTCTGGATCTTCTCCGCGGC
>CAYXFW010000571.1:0-2594 GCA_964464305.1 uncultured Verrucomicrobiota bacterium | reverse complement strand
GACGGCGCACCGAAGACGGTCAAGGATGGCGCCAGCAAGAAGGAAGCCGACGAATTCAAGGCGAAGCTTGAGGCGGCAGGCGCGAAGGTCGAGATCAAGTAGTCTCCGATCCTTTGCCGACGGCCCTGGGCCGCCGCTGTGCGGCCCGGGGGTTCGCCTTTTTCCGTCTGTGTGTGTCCCGCTGGAGGGTGTCGAATGGCCCAGAGAATCAATTTCGGTAAGCTGGTGGACGTGATCGCGCCGCCGGATCTCATCGAGATCCAGACGGACTCGTATCGCGAGTTTCTCCAACGGGACGTCGCGCCGAACAAACGCCGGAAGTCGGGCCTGCAGGCCGTCTTCAAGGAAGTGTTCCCGATCGAGAGCTACGACGGCCAGTGCGTGCTGGATTTCGTGAAGTACGAGATCCGCGAGACCAAGATGGGCCCCGTCGAGTGCCTGCGAGAGGGACTTTCGTTCACGGCCCCCCTGTACGTCACCTTCCGCGTCAAGGACCCGAAGGAGGCCCGCGAAGAGGAAGTGTACATGGGGGAGATCCCGCTCATCACCGAGCAGGGAACCTTCATCATCAACGGCGCGGAGCGGGTTGTGGTGAGCCAGTTGCACCGCTCGCCGGGGATCTGCTTCGAGACCGGGCTGCACGCCAACGGAACGGTGCTGTACTCGTTCCGCGTGATTCCGGATCGCGGGTCGTGGCTCGAGGTACAGTTCGACGCCTCGGACATGCTCAACGTCTACCTGGACCGCAAAAAGCGCCGGCGGAAGTTCCCGGCGACGACGTTCCTGCGTTCGCTGCTCGGCCTGGGGGAGAAGGGCGACGGCGGCCAGGGGGCGACGAAGGGGACGGACGAGGAACTCCTCCGGCTCTACTACCAGATCGAGACCGTTTCCCTCGCCGGCGAGGTGGAGATGGCCCACCGCGTCCTGCTGCACGAGATCGCCGATCCGGACGCGCAGGTCGTGCTGGGCAAGGCCTACGATCCGCTGACGCCCGAGCTCGTCAAGCAGCTCCGGGCGATCGGCATGAAGACCGTCGAGCTCGTCGACGTGTCGTGGGACGAGGGGCTGTTCCTCAAGACGCTGCGCAAGGACCAGCAGATCCGCAACGCCGAGGACGCGCTCAAGGACATCTACGTCAAGCTGCGCCCGGGCGATCCGCCGACGCTGTCCAACGCCCGCCAGCTCCTGAAGCGGATCTTCTTCGATGAGAACCGCTACAACCTGACCCGCGTGGGCCGCTACAAGATCCAGCAGAAGCTCGGGCCGCACGTCGGCCGCGAGGACTGCGTCGTGCTCTGCAAGGACGACGTCGTGGAAGGCTTGCGCTACCTGATCAACCTGCGTCGCGGCGAGGGCACGGTGGACGATATCGACCACCTCGGCATCCGCACGGTTGGCGAGCTTCTCGAGAGCCAGTGCCGCCTCGGGCTCGCGCGCACGGAGCGCCTGGTCCGGGAGCGGATGACGATCTTCGATCCGCAGAACGAGAAGCTCTCACCGCAGAAGCTGATCAACCCGAAGGCGCTGTCCACGGTGATCCGCGACTTCTTCGGGCGGAGCCAACTCAGCCAGTTCATGGACCAGACGAACCCGCTCTCCGAGCTTGCCCACAAGCGGCGGCTCAGCGCGCTCGGCCCCGGAGGCCTCAGCCGCGAGCGGGCGGGATTCGAGGTCCGCGACGTCCATTCGAGCCATTACGGCCGCATCTGCCCGATCGAGACGCCGGAAGGTCCGAACATCGGCCTGATCTCGTCGCTGAGCATGTACGCGAAGGTGAACGAGTTCGGGTTCATCGAGAGCCCGTACCGCAAGGTGGTCCACGGCCGCGTCACGGACGACGTGGAGAACCTGACGGCGGACGAGGAAGAGAAGTACGTCATTGCCCAGGCCAACGCGCCGTTGGACGAGAAGAGCCGGTTCGCCAACGAGACGGTGATGGTCCGCAAGGGCGGCGACTTCAAGGAAGTGGCGCGCGATCTGGTCCAGTACATGGACGTATCGCCCCGCCAGGTGGTCAGCGTCGCCGCGGCGCTCATCCCGTTCCTCGAGCACGACGACGCCAACCGCGCGCTGATGGGGTCGAACATGCAGCGCCAGGCCGTGCCGCTGCTGCGGGCCGAGAGGCCCTACGTGGCGACGGGCAACGAGGAGCGCATCGCGCGGGACTCGCGCGTCCTGGTCGTGGCCCTCGATGCCGGCAAGGTGGCCTACGTGTCCGCCTCGCGGATCGTGGTCACGGTTGACGGACGGATGCCGGACAAGAAGGGGATGAAGGATCCGTCGGTGCAGGAGTACGACCTCCGCAAATTCATGCGGTCGAACGCGGGGACCTGCTTCAACCAGAAGCCGGTGGTCGCCGTCGGCCAGCGGGTCAAGAAGGGCGACGTCCTTGCGGACGGCCTGTCGACCCGCGATGGCGAGCTCGCGCTCGGGCGCAACGTGGTCGTCGCCTTCATGCCGTGGAACGGCTACAACTTCGAGGATGCGATCGTGATCAACGAGCGCCTCGTGAAGGAGGACGTGTACACGTCCATCCACATCGAGGAGTTCGAGTGCGGCGCCCGCGACACGAAGCTGGGCCCGGAGGAGATCAC
>CAYXFW010000570.1:0-2595 GCA_964464305.1 uncultured Verrucomicrobiota bacterium | reverse complement strand
TGGCGCCGGACGGCGCGGCCGTGAAGCGGAAGGATCCTCGAACGATCAACGTGGACGTGGATGCTGACGGGCGGGTCTACATCGCGCGGCAACGCCTCTCGCTGCCGGCGCTGCGGGGGATTCTCAAGAACTCCGTGAACCGGCACGGGCAGACGCTCCCCGTGGTCATCCGCGGAGACCTGTCCGCCCGGCACGAGTACGTCCGCCGGGTGATCGACATCTGCTCGGAGGCGGGGCTGTGGAAGATCAAGTTCGCGGCGATCAAGGAAAAGGCATAGCCGCCGGGAGGCTCTGACACCATGGCTCGCAAACGCAAGAAGCAGGACATGCCGGCGGCTGAGTTGCCGATGACGCCGATGATCGACGTTGTGTTCCAGCTGTTGATCTACTTCATCGTCACCATCAAGCCGATCGATGTGATGGCCCACCTCGACGTCTCGCGTCCGTCGCCGGAACAGAAGAAGGACCAGATCGAACTGCCCAAGAACCTGATCCGGATCGGGATCTTCTTCGACGGATTTGCCATCAACGACAAGCCGGTGCCCGAGTCCGAGATGGACCGGCTCATCAGCCGGCTCTCCGAACTCGACAAGAAACAAACCATCCTGATCCTCTGCTCGGGCGCGTCCCCGCACGAGATGCTGATCAAGGTGCTGAACCTCTGCGGAAAGTACGAGTTGACCAATTTGTCGGTGATCAGTACGAACTGACGACCGGCACTTTCCTGCGGCCGGGGTGTCCAATATCCGCAGGGGTCCGGAAGAAGGTTTGCAGACGGGAGACCGCGGGCAAAACCCGCGGTGACGACCATGGCAGACGAACCTGAAGTGACGCCCAGTACCGACCCGAGCGTTCCGGAAGTGACGCCCAAGCGCCGGTTCGATCCGCGGATCCAGCGGATCATCGACCATGTGTGGGGCCCCACCGGCTCCATCATCCTCCACATCCTCATCGTGATCCTCCTGGTCAACATCGTGATGGTTCCGCAGCGGATCGATCAGGCGGAGATCGAGGTCACGGTCATCGAGCCCGAAGAGTCGAAGATCGAGGAGTTCAAGAAGGAACTCGAGAAGATCAAGGACATCGAGGTCGACATCAAGCCGCCCGAGGCGGAGATGGTCACGGAGAAGCCGCCCGAGGAGGCTCCGATGACCAAGCAGGATGAGGAACTTGCGGCGGTCGACATCACCACCGACGCCATGAGCCCGCTGATCATGAAGGGGCTGTTTGCCGGTCGCACGTCGGCGGGACGCGCCAGCGCACTGAGCAAGTACAACAAGCGCTATGCGGGCGTGACCGAGGAGGCCGTCGTCAAGGCGCTGGAGTGGCTCAAGAAGAATCAGGAAGCCGACGGTTCGTGGGCCCATGTCGGCGGCGCGAAGAACCCTGCGGCGATGACCGGGCTTGCGCTACTGTGCTTCCTGGCCCACGGCGAGACGCCGGCGTCCTCGGAGCGATACGGGCCGACCGTCGACCGGGCCATCAAGTGGCTGGTCAGCAAGCAGAAACCCGACGGCTCGTTCGACTCGAATTCCTACGCGAACGGGATCGTTGTGTATGCGCTGTCGGAGGCCTACGCGCTCACCCGGATCCCCACGCTGCGCACGGCCATGGAGAACGGGGTCGCGGTCCTCGTCCAAGGCATACAGGACACGGGCGCCTTCACCTACGGGTATGCCAAGAACGGACGCCGCGACACCTCTGTCGCCGGCTGGCAGGCCCAGGCCATGAAGGCTGCCTACATCGCGGGCGCCGACGTGTCGGGGCTGAAGGAAGCGATGGAACGGTGCGTCAAGGGATTCAAGATGAACTATATCCCGGAGTCCGGGATGTTCCGCTACGCCCCGCAGGCCGGCAAGGATGAGGGCGCCGGGCCCTCGCTGGCGTGCACGGGCATCGGCGTGCTCTGCCTCCAGTTGCTCGGGCACGCGGAGTCGAAGGAAGTCGAAGGCGGCATCAAGGTGCTCGAAGGCCATGTGCCGAGCTACGCCAATCCGACGGGGACCGGCCGCCCGCTCTACGCAGGGTACTACATCGCCCAGGCGGCGTTCCACAAGGGCAAGAAGACGTGGGACAACTGGAACAACGTCTTCGCCAAGGAAATGACCAGCGCGCAGAACGCGGATGGAAGCTGGGTCTCCGGCGGCGGGGAGGAGAAGACCGAGGGCCCCGTGTACGGAACCACCTTCACGGCCCTGAGTCTGATGGTCTACTATCGCTTCCTCCCGACCTACCAGCCGATTCAGGCGGAAGCCAAGGCAACAGAGAAGGCGAAGGACGACGTGGTGGTCGAGGTCATCTGAGACCGGGCTGACGACGGCACGACAACGGCGGCCCCACGGCCGCCGTCACCGTTTTTCATGCTCAGCGAGCAGAGTTACTCCGATGGCCGTTCCTAAACGCAAAGTCTCCCCGTCGCGTCGCAACATGCGCCGCTCGCACCACGCCCTCGGCGCGAACTCGTACATCGAGGACAAGGACACCGGCGAGCTGCGCCGTCCCCACCATGTCGATCTGAAGACCGGCATGTACGGCGGCCGTCAGGTCATCACGCCGAAGGAAGACTAGTCTTCCACGGCCCGGTTTCGACCGGAC
>CAYXFW010000569.1:1057-2605 GCA_964464305.1 uncultured Verrucomicrobiota bacterium | reverse complement strand
CGTCGGGGCCGAGTACGTCTGCGAGTCCACCGGCCTCTTCCTCGAGAAGGCGAAGGTCGAAGGGCATATTGCGGCCGGCGCGAAGCGCGTCGTCATGTCCGCCCCGTCGAAGGACGACACCCCGATGTTCGTGATGGGCGTCAACCACAAGTCCTACAAGGGCGAGGCGTTCGTTTCCAACGCATCCTGCACGACCAACTGCCTGGCGCCGGTCGCCAAGGTGCTCAACGACAACTGGGGCATCGTCGAAGGCCTGATGACGACGGTCCATGCAACCACGTCCACGCAGAAGACGGTCGACGGTCCCTCCAAGAAGGACTGGCGCGGTGGCCGCGCGGCGGCGGGGAACATCATCCCGTCCTCCACCGGCGCGGCGAAGGCCGTGGGCAAGGTCATCCCGGCCCTGAAGGGCAAGCTGACGGGCATGGCGTTCCGCGTTCCGACGCTGAACGTCTCGGCCGTCGACCTGACCGTCCGTCTCGAGAAGGCCCCCGGCGCCGACGCCGCGAGCGCTTACGAGGCGATCAAGGCTGCGATGAAGGCCGCCGCCGCTGGCGAGTTGAAGGGTATCCTCGGCTACACCGACGAAGCGGTCGTCTCCTCGGACTTCAACCACGATCCCCGCACGTCGATCTTCGACGCCGGCGCGGGCATCATGCTGAACCCGAACTTCGCGAAGATCGTCTCGTGGTACGACAACGAGTGGGGGTACTCGAACAAGGTCGTCGACCTGATCGTCCACATGGACACGGTGAAGTAAGCCGCTTCCCGGCTTGAATGAAACGCGGCGGGGTCTCCGGACCCCGCCGCGTTTTTGCGTGGGTTGGACAGCGGGCGGAGGGCGTGGTAAAAACGACGGTCATTTTTTACGGGGCGGGCCCGCGACGGACGCCTCCAACGGCACGAACGAAAGAGGACGGCATGAACAAACTGACGGTTCGCGATGTGAGCGTGGCGGGGCGGCGGGTGTTGAGCCGCGTGGATTTCAATGTGCCGATCAAGGACGGCAAGGTCGCGGACGACACGCGCATCCGCGCGGCGCTGCCGACGATCCGGTACGTGCTCGAAAAGGGCGGCTCGCTCGTCCTCATGAGCCATCTTGGCCGGCCGAAGGGCAAGGGGTTCGAGGCGGCGTTCAGTCTGAAGCCCGCGGCGGACAAGCTGGCGGAGCTGCTTGGAAAACCCGTCAAGTTCGGCCCGGACTGCATCGGCGCCGAAACAATCGCCATGGCGAAGGCTCTCAAGCCCGGCGAGGTCATGGTCGTCGAGAATACCCGCTTCTATGCGGACGAGGGCAAGGCCAAGCTGCCCGACACCGCGACTGATGACGAGAAGAAGGCCGCCAAGGCCGAGATGAAGAAGAAGCAGGCCGAGCTGGCCGAGAAGCTCGCCCCGCTCGGCGACGGCGAGATCTTCATCAACGATGCCTTCGGCTCCGCGCACCGCGCACACTCGTCGACGGCGCTGGTCTGCAAGTTCTACAAGCAGAACGTGGCCGGCTTCCTGATGGAGAAGGAGATCGACTACCTCGGCCGCGCGCTGGCAAAC
>CAYXFW010000569.1:0-1047 GCA_964464305.1 uncultured Verrucomicrobiota bacterium | reverse complement strand
CAAACCCCGAGCGCCCGTTTGTCGCCATCCTCGGCGGCGCAAAGGTCAGCGACAAGGTCAACGTCATCACGAATCTGCTGGAGAAGGTCGATGCGCTGATCGTCGGCGGCGCCATGGCCTACACGTTCTACCGAGCCAAGGGCCTGCCGACGGGCAAGAGCCTGGTCGAGGAGGACAAGGCGGATCTTGCGAAGGACATCCTTGCCAAGGCGGCCGCCAAGGGCGTGAAGCTTCTGTTGCCGGTCGACCACGTCATCGCGGACAAGTTCGATGCCGCGGCGGCGACGGAGACCGTGGGCGAGGCGGGCATCAAGGAGGGTTGGATGGCCCTCGACATCGGGCCGAAGAGCACGGCTCTCTTCTGCGGCGAGATCGCGAAGGCGAAGACGGTCGTCTGGAACGGCCCGATGGGATGCTTCGAGATGGCGCCGTTCGCCTCGGGCACGATGGCGATGGCGAAGGCGATCGCCGCGACCCCGTGTCTGAGCATCATCGGCGGCGGCGACAGCGTCGCGGCGGTGAACAAGAGCGGACTGGCTCCAAAGATGACCCACATCAGCACGGGCGGCGGCGCGAGCCTCGAGTTCCTCGAAGGCAAGGCGCTTCCGGGCGTCGTTGCGCTGACGGACCGCTGAACGGAGATCCGGAATGCGTGGATACGCGTGGACGGCCGCCGCGGTCGGGATGCTGCTGGCGCTCGAGGTCCGGGCCGGGTCGACACCCGGGGTCTTGGAATTCGCGGCGAAGATTCAGGGCGCCTCGACCGGGTTTGCGCCGCGGCACGTGGCGGCGGTGTGGATCGAAGATGCGCAAGGGCGTTTCGTGAAGACGCTTTTGCTCCGGGGGCAGAAGCAAAAGAAGAAGCTCGAGGCATGGAAGGCGGCGTCCGGCGGGAACACGGCGGACGCCGTCACCGGTGCGACCTATGCCGACTGGGGCGGGATCGAGGCGGTGTGGGATGGGCGCGACAAGTCGGGGGCCGACGCGCCGGACGGTGTCTACCGCCTATGCGCCGAAACGGCATGGCGAAACGAGGCCGGTCCGCGC
>CAYXFW010000568.1:700-2606 GCA_964464305.1 uncultured Verrucomicrobiota bacterium | reverse complement strand
CCTGAACAGCAGGTTGAAGGAGCACACGTACTTCCTGCGGCACAAGATGGACTGCATCGGCTGGGGTATCGGGGTCCGCCACGAACCCGGCTATGAAGGCCGCGAAGACGACATTTCGGCATGGCTCCAGCTCTGGTTGCTGGCCATGCCCAACCTGATGGCCGAGATGGGCGGATGAGACGGGAGTTCCCGTGCCCGTGAATGCGTCCGACCCGACCCTCGTCTTCGGCCGCCGCCCGGATCCCGGCCTTGTCGCCGTCGAACACGTCCCGTCGCCCGACGGCGATTCCGTGGTTCTCTTCCGTCGTGACGGTGCGCATCTCGCGCGGGAGGCGGCGCCGTTCCGGCCCTTCCTGTGGATCGAGTCCGCCGCGACGCTCGCCGGCTGCCCCGCGCCGCACGAGGCGGCTCCGCTCGAGGGCGCTGGCGAACTGCGCGCCCTGGCGCGGTTTCCGACCTGGCGGGCGCTGGAGCAGGCGCTCGTGTGGCTCCGCCGCGGGACCGGGTTCAGCGCGGGCGACGTGCGGGCCCCGTACTTCACCCTTCAGGATCCCGTTCAGCAGTTCCTTATGGACAGCGGCCGCACGTTGTTCCACGGTCTTTCCTTCGACGGCATCCGCCGCCTGCAAGTCGACATCGAGACGCGGACGGAGGAGGGGTTCGAGTTCTCCAATCCCGACCGCGAGGGGGACCGGATCCTCGCCATCGGCATGGCGGACAGCACCGGCTGGAGCGAGACGATCGACGGCTCCGCCGACGACGAACCCGCGATGCTGCGCCGGTTCGTCGAGGCCATCGGCGAACGCGACCCGGACGTGATCGAGGGACACAACATTTTTGCCTTCGACCTCGATTACCTCGTCCGCCGGGCCCGGCGCCACGGCGTCGTCCTCGCCCTCGGTCGCGACGGGTCCGCACCGCGCGTCCGGCCCGGCCGGTTCACGGCGGCCGACCGGATGGTCGGCTATCCGAGGGTGGACATCTTCGGGAGGTCGGTTCTCGACACGTACTTTCTCGTGCAGCTCTACGATGTGGTGCACCGGTCGCTGCCCGGGTTCGGCCTCAAGGAGGTTGCGCGGCACTTCGGATTCTCACCCGAAGGGCGCGAGTCGATCGACGGCTCGGAGATCGGCCGTGTGTTTGCCTCCGACCCTGCGCGGGTCCTCCGGTATCTGGCCGACGACGTCCGCGAGACCGCCGCGCTGGCCGCACGCCTGGCCCCCGTCTACGTCGCACAGGCGCGCATCGTGCCGATGAGCCTTCAGAACACCGCCTTGCGGGGCAGTGCGGCCAAGATCGACGCCCTGATACTTCGCGAATACCTGGCCGCCGGCGCGGCCGTGCCGCGTCCCCAAAGCGGGAGGGCCTTCGAGGGAGGGCTGACGGACCTGTACGAGACCGGAGTGATAGCGAACGTCCACCACTGCGACGTGCGTTCGCTCTATCCCTCCCTCATGCTCGCCGAGGGCATCGCCCCGGCCTCCGATGGACTCGGCGCCTTCCTCCGCCTTCTCACGGAACTACGGGAGTTCCGGCTGGCGGCGAAGGACCGGATGCGCGCCGCGCGGGCCGAGGGCGAACGCGCCTTCGAGGAGGCGATGCAGAGCACCTTCAAGATCCTGATCAACTCCTTCTACGGTTACCTCGGGTTCGAGATGGCCCGGTTCAACGACTTCGACGCGGCGGCGCGCGTCACGGCGCGCGGGCGCGAGGTGCTCGGGGGCATGGTCGACGCCATCCGGGCCGCCGGCGGGCGGCCGGTCGAAATCGACACCGACGGCATCTACTTCGTCCCGCCCCCGGGGGGCGCGGACCGGATCGGGAGTTTTCGCGAATCGGTCCGGGCGACGCTGCCGCGGGGCATCGAGCTGGAATTCGACGACGAGTTCGAGGCAATGTTCAGCTA
>CAYXFW010000568.1:0-690 GCA_964464305.1 uncultured Verrucomicrobiota bacterium | reverse complement strand
CAGCTACCGCCGCAAGAACTACGCCCTGCTCGCGCGCAACGGCGAGATCCTCATCACCGGCGCCGCCCTGCGCTCCCGGGGTCTCGAGCCGTACCTCCGCGACTACATCCGCGAGTTCCTCGGCCTCAAGTTGCGCGGACGGGACGCGGAGGTTCCGGAGTTGACCGCGAGCACCCGCCGCGCCATCCTGAACCGCGAATGGCCCGTGCGGCAGCTGGCCCGGACCGAGCGGCTTCAGGATGCCCCGGAGGCCTATGCGGCGAAGCGAAACGCCGGCGGACGCGGGCGGAATGCCGCCTACGAGCTGGCGCTGGCCTCGGGACGGACGTACCGCGCGGGCGACACGATTTCATACTATGTGACGGGCGAGCGGAAGAGCGTGGCCGTTCATGCCGCGGCCCGGTTCGTGGCGGACTGGAATCCAAACCGCCGCGACGAGAACGTCGCCTACTACACGGCGAGGCTTGAGGAATTGGTCGCGCGGCTGGAGTCGGCCGGTGACGAGGACGACGACGGCGGGGACGGCGACCACCCCCCCGGCCCGTCCGGCAGCCCGCGACGGCGGGCGAGAAAGGCGGATGCGACATGAATCGTTCGACGCAGAAATTCCGGAACCGCGCGGGCCGCGGCGGTTTTACGCTCATCGAGATCCTGGTCGTGATGGCCATCATCATGGGGCTGGTGACCGTC
>CAYXFW010000567.1:0-2607 GCA_964464305.1 uncultured Verrucomicrobiota bacterium | reverse complement strand
GGGAACTCGACGAAAAGATCCCGGCGCGTGTTTCCGCGGCGCGGGCGCTGCTGACCGTGCTCGAGGTCGCGGTCGGTCGTCTCGATCGTGTCGCTCGTGGTCGTGTCGTTCATGGTCCAGTCCCTCGCTCCTACAGGCCACTTACAGACCGAGCGTAACGCCGACCGGCCGCCTCCACAAGTCAAACCCGCGGGATTCCGGTGCCCGCAGGGAAGGGAACGAGCGTGCGCAGACCGGGGATGGCGGAGCGAAGGGCCGGCTCCGCGGACGCCTCGAAGAGCAGCTTGAGATTCGGCCCGGCGTCCATCGTGAACCAGACCGGGATGCCGTCCGCGCGCCACCCGGCCACCCGCGCCATCGCGGCGAGGGACTCGGGCAGCCAGTAAAGGACCGGGGGCCGCGCGGCAATCGCGGTTGCGTGCATTGCGAGCGCGTTGCCCTCGGCCGTACGGCCCAGCTGCTCGAGGTCGCGCGACGCGATCGCCCCACGGACCGTCTCAAGGTCGCGGCAGACGGTCCCAGGCCACGCGGCGTACAGGGGCGAGGTCTCGACGGTGTGCCGCATGCCCTCGCGCGACCCGGTGGGCTTCGGTGCGTCGCGCAGGATCCACAAGCCGACGCGCAGTTCCGGCCATCGCGCCTCGACGGGCACGCCGTGCGAGTCCGCCCCGTCGGGAAGCTCCCCCGCGCGCCATTCGACGAATCCGTCCCACAACGACCGGCACGCGCTGCCGCTGCCGAGGCGGGCGAGGATCGACAGGCCCTTCGCGTCGAGCCGCCAGCCGAACAAGGCGTCGAGCGCGCGCACGAGCGCCGCGAAACCGGACGCGGACGACGCCACGCCGGCGGCTGTCGGTACGGAGTTGACCGACTCGACGGCGAACCCCGGGCAGGCCGGGGAGCGGAAGAGGTCGAGGAACTGCGCGAGACGAACCGCGGCGGGGGCGCCCGGATCGACCGTCGCGCCGTTCAGCCGGAACGAATCCCGGTCCGCCGCTGCAACCGAGGTCCGCGTCCCTGCATCGCCGAGCGAGACCGACAGACTCCCGGTCACCGGAAGGTTCAGCTCCGAATCGCGCTTGCCCCAGTACTTCACCAGCGCGATGTTCGCGGGCGCGCAGGCGGCACCCGCGGCGCCGGGTGGCGTGACGCGGCCGGCAAGCACGGCGGCCACGGCGTCGCGTCGGCGGTTAAAATCTCCGGCGGTCATGTGTCCCTCTCCACAACTACGCCATCGGGGCTGATGCAGACGGGGATCTCAAGGAGGGCGGGGTCCGGGCGGGCGGGGCGGCCGAGCGCGACGACGCAGTCGCCCAATCCCGATCCCGAGATCTTCGCCCCCAGCACGGCGGGATCGGCCCGGAGCGCATGGACGATGGATGACAGCGCCGCGTCGTTCACGCCGATCGCGTCCATCAGCCCCTGCGCCACGTTCATCAGTGCGCCGGTCCGCGTCCAGTTCGCCTGCTCGATGGCCGCGGTTGCCTCCTCGGCCACGCGGTTCATCGCCTCGTAGATGGCGTTGAAGACCGCCGGCATGGCGGTGCGCGCGGACTCGACCCGGCGGATGACCTCCGGGGTCGGCGTCTTGGCCCCCGAGTAGACGAGCGTCAGCGGCGGAGCCTGCGCGATGCGGCGGATTGCCATCGGGTCCGCACGGTAGGCGACGATGCCCCCGAAGACGCTGGCCGCCGCGTCGGCCCCCGAGCCGACGCCCTGGACCCGGCGGATGACCCCGCGGGCGGCGCGGACCAGCGCCTCGCGGTCGGTCGTCCGCCCCGCGTGGGCGTCGAGCGCGGCCAGCGTCGCGACCGTCACCGCCGCCGACGAGCCGAGGCCGACCGTGGGGGAAAACTCCGAATCGATCGCCAGGTCGAAGCCGCCGGGCAGCCCGGCGTGCCCGTGTGCGAGAGCCGCCATCACGAAACGGAACGGGGCCGAGGGTTCCGGCGCATCGAGCGAGGTCTCGTGCCGGCCCAGGGCGGACTCGATGCAGACCCGCCGGTCCGTCCGCGGCCCGAGCCGCACGGTCAGTCGCGACGTGACGGCGCACACCAGCGCGCGCTTACCGTGAAGCACGGCATGCTCGCCGAACAGCATCAGGCTTCCCGGCGCCGAGGCGCGGATCATGGCGACTCCATCCTGTGGGTTCCCGGCGGCGCGCGGTGGACGTGCTCGATCTGGCGGATGCCGTCGAAGATGTACTGTCCGCCGGAAATGACCGTGAACAGCGCCGCCGCGCCGGCGAGCCACGGGAACGGCCCCGCGGGCGCGCCGGCCAGGACCCACAGCACCGAGCCCATCTGGAGGACCGTCGCCAGCTTGCCCGACATGCGTGGAAAAACTTCAAAGCGGCTGTTGAGATGATGAATTACGAAGGCGCCGATCAGCAACAGGGAGTCGCGGCTGATCACGGCGAGGGCGAACCACACCGGGAGCTGCGGATGCAGGGCCGGCAGCGAGGGCCGCGTCAGCATGATGATGGCGGCGAGCAGGAGCGTCTTGTCGGCGAGGGGGTCGAGAATCTTGCCGAGTTGCGTGATTTCGCCGCGCGAGCGCGCGAGGTAGCCGTCCAGCGCGTCCGTCAGCGCCACGGCCAGAAAGGTC
>CAYXFW010000566.1:0-2612 GCA_964464305.1 uncultured Verrucomicrobiota bacterium | reverse complement strand
GCCGGACTCGCGGACCTCATCCGTCGCGCCGCCGCGTCGCTCTCCTGACGCCGCGATTCGGCTTCCAAGGCTTGGACACCCGTCCGCAACGGACTTCCAACCCTTGGACGACCATCCCCATGTTGTCATCTGAGTGTGACGGCCGTCATACTCAGATGACAACATGAAAGGCGAAGGTCTGCCGCGTTTTCGCGGACTGCGGACTACGCGACGGCGGGGCGGGATCGGACGGAGAGAAAGATGGCGCGGAGACGGTCGTAGGCCGCGTCGAGGACGTCATTGACGACGACATGCATGTACTCGCCGGACCGCTCCATCTCGGCCTCGGCCTTGCGCAGGCGCCGCTCGATCACATCGCGCGCATCGGTCCCCCGCCCCTCCAGCCGCTGCCGGAGCACGGCGAGCGAGGGCGGCGCGATGAACACGTCGGCGTAGCCGCGGCGGACCGGATCGTCCGGCGCGGCCCTCCGCGCGGCGTCACGGATCTGCGCGGCGCCCTGGACGTCGATGTCCATCAGCACGTCGCGGCCGGAGCACAGACTCCGTTCCACAAGGCTCCGCGGCGTGCCGTACAGATGACCGTGCACGGTCGCATGCTCGAGGAAGTCGCCGGCGTCGAGGCGGCGACGGAATTCCGCCTCGGAAAGGAAATGGTAGTCCTCGCCGTCCACCTCGCCCGCCCGCGGCACGCGCGTCGTGCAGGAGACGGAATAGGCCATCGAAGGGAACTCCGCGAGGAGCCGATCGCAGAGCGTGGTCTTCCCCGCACCGGAGGGGGCGGAGACGATCAGAAGCACGGGGGAGAGTTTCAAGTTTCAAGTTCCAAGTTTCAAGTTCCGGAGGAAGAGCTGCAATTGCGATACGCCCCAAGGTCCGCCCGAACTTGAAACTTGAAACCTGGAACTTGGAACTCTTCTACTCCACATTCTGCACCTGCTCCCGCACGCGTTCGAGTTCGGCTTTGAACTCGACGACGGCGACGCTGATCCGGGCGTCGGCGGACTTCGAGCCGGTCGTGTTGATCTCGCGGAACATCTCCTGCGCGAGGAAGTCGAGCGATCGGCCGGCGGGTCCGGCGCCTCGCAGGAGCTTCCGGGCTTGGGAAAAGTGGCTCCTCAGACGCGTGATCTCCTCGCAGATATCGGAGCGCTCGGCGAAGAAGGCGATCTCGCGGGCCACGCGGTCCTCGTGCCCGCTCGCCGCAAGGCCGGCCTCCGCGAGACGCTTCGTCAGTCCCTCCCGATAGCGCTCGGCGGCCTCGGGAGCCCGCTGTTCGATCGTGTCCAGATGGCGATCGAGGATGTCGATCCGCCGGGCCACGTCCACACCCAGCGACCGGCCCTCGGCGCGGCGCATCTTCACGAGACGGGCGAGCGCCTGCCGGAGCGCCCGGCACAGGACAGGCCACATCCGCTCGGTGTCCTCCTCGGGATGCTCGATGACGAGAAGGTCCGGCAACGCGGCGAGCGTCCGGCTGTCCATCGTGTCCGGCAACCCGAGATCCTTCGCCGTCGCCCGGATGGCGTCGACATAGGCCTTGGCCAGCGTGCGGTTCACGCGGACGCGATGGGCGGTGGCGCCGACGGCGGCGACCTGGACGCCGACCGTCACGCGCCCGCGCGACACGGCCCGGCCGACCTCGTCCTGGATCCGCGACTCGAGAACCTGCATCGCCCGCGGCAGATGCATCTGGAGGTCGAACTGCTTCCGGTTCACCGAGCTGATTTCGACCTCGATGCGAAGCCCGTCGATCCGGCACTCGCCGTGGCCGAAACCGGTCATGCTGGAAAGGCTCATGGGGAGGGGAGTTTCAAGTTCCAAGTTTCAAGTTTCAAGTACCAAGTGTCAGGTGTCGGGTGTCGGGAGAGGAGTTTCAAGTTCCAGGTTTCAAGTTTCAAGTCCTATCCGCGTCCCTCCGGCTTGAAACTTGAAACTTGGAACTTGGAACTTTCTCCTTCCATTCGACCAGCTGCTGGACGTCCTTGTCGCCGCGGCCGGAGAGGTTGGCGATGACGATGCCGGACTTCTTCATCCGCGGCGCCTCGCGCAGCAGCCACGCGATCGCGTGGGCGGATTCCAGCGCCGGAAGAATGCCCTCCAGTCGCGCAAGGGCGTCGAAGCCGGCCACGGCCTCGGCGTCGGTGACATGCTCGTACCGCGCGCGGCCCTGGTCGCGCAGCCAGACGTGCTCGGGGCCGACGGCGGCGTAGTCGAGGCCGGCGCTGACGGAGTGCGTGTCGAGGATCTGGCCCTCGGCATCCTGCAGCACGAGCGTCCGCGCGCCCTGCAGCACGCCGAGACGTCCGCCGGCGAACCGCGCCGCGTGACGGCCGGGGCGGATACCGAGTCCGCCGGCCTCGACGCCGACCATTCCGACGCCGGGGTCGTCCATGAACGCATGGAACAGGCCGATCGCGTTGCTGCCGCCGCCGACGCAGGCGACGAGCAGATCCGGCAGCCGCTTGGCGCAGCGCAGGATCTGGCGGCGCGCCTCGCGGCCGATGACGCTCTGAAACTCGCGGACCATCAGCGGATACGGGTGGGCGCCGAAGGCGGTGCCGAGGACGTAGTGCGTCGTGCGCACGTTCGTGACCCAGTCGCGCATCGCCTCG
>CAYXFW010000565.1:0-2617 GCA_964464305.1 uncultured Verrucomicrobiota bacterium | reverse complement strand
AGCCTCTCGAAGCAACATGCGTGGGTTTCCAAACGTCGTTCGGCGAGGATTTGGGGGCAGGGGGGCAAGGTGGGCGTGGCATTCGGGCCCGTTTCGCGGTAGACTGCCCGGCCCATGAACAAGACGATTTATCAGAAGATCTGGGACCGGCATATCGTGTGCGGTCTTCCGGACGGCGCGACGCTGCTGTACATCGACCGGCACCTGGTCCACGAGGTGACCAGTCCCCAGGCGTTCGAAGGGCTTCGCCTGACGGGACGTGCGATCCGCCGCCCCGGGCAGACCTTCGCCACGATGGACCACAATGTCCCGACGGACGACGTGGATACCATCCGTGACCCGATCGCGAAGGAGCAGATCGAGACTCTCGCGACCAACTGCCGCGAATTCGGCATCCGCCTGTACGGGTTGAAGGACGACCAGACCGGCGTCGTCCACATCATCGGCCCGGAACTCGGCATCACCCTTCCCGGCACGACGATCGTCTGCGGCGATTCCCATACGGCGACCCACGGCGCCTTTGGAGCGCTGGCCTTCGGCATCGGGACCTCCGAGGTCGAGCACGTTCTGGCGACCCAGACGCTGCGCCAGAAGACCTCGCGCACGTTCCGCGTCGAGTACACCGGCGCATTGCAGCCGGGGGTGACGGCCAAGGACATGATCCTCAAGCTGATCGGCCTCATCGGCGCCGCGGGCGGCACCGGCTTTGTGCTGGAGTACGCCGGGGCGGCGATCCGGGCGCTCTCGATGGAAGGTCGGATGACCGTCTGCAACATGAGCATCGAGGCCGGGGCCCGCGCCGGGCTGATCGCGCCGGACGATACGACCTTTCAGTACATCGCCTCCGGCGACCGGCCGTTTGCGCCGCGCGGCAAGGCCCTGGACGCCGCCATCGCGCGCTGGAAGGCGCTGCCGAGCGACGCCGGGGCCGAGTACGACCGCGAGATGACCCTCGATGCCGGGGCCATCGCCCCCCAGGTCACGTGGGGCACGAGCCCGGGCATGGTGATCGATGTCGATGCCGCCGTTCCGGATCCGGACCGCGTGCCCGGGTACAGCCGGTCCGACGCCGAAAAGGCGCTGGCCTACATGGGGCTGACGGCCGGGACGAGGCTCACGGATGTGCCGGTGGATGTCGTCTTCATCGGAAGTTGCACCAACGGCCGCATCGAGGATCTGCGCGAAGCGGCCGGGACCATCCGGGGCCGGAAGGTCGCGCCCAAGGTCCGTGCGATGGTCGTCCCGGGATCCGCGCCCGTACGGCGTCAGGCGGAGGCCGAGGGACTGGACCGCATCTTCACCGCGGCCGGTTTCGAATGGCGGCTTCCGGGCTGCAGCATGTGCCTGGCGATGAACCCGGACCGGCTCGCCGAAGGCGAACGGTGTGCGGCGACGACGAATCGCAACTTCGAGGGGCGCCAGGGCAAGGGCGGGCGGACGCATCTCGTCAGCCCCGCCATGGCCGCCGCGGCCGCCGTGGCCGGCCATTTTGTCGACATCCGGACCTGGCGTTGAGGGAGGGGGTGGGACCATGGAACCGTTCAAGACACACAAGGGGCTCGTCGCGGTGCTCGACCGCGCGAACGTCGACACGGATCAGATCATCCCGAAGCAGTTTCTGAAGTCGATCAAGCGGACCGGCTTCGGTTCCGCGCTGTTCTTCGACTGGCGCTACCTGGCGGACGGCTCGCCCGATCCCGCGTTCGAGTTGAACGCGCCGCGGTTTGCCGGCGCCTCGGTCCTGGTCACCCGGAACAACTTCGGGTGCGGATCCAGCCGTGAACACGCGGTCTGGGCGGTCCGTCAGTACGGCTTCCGCGTCGTCCTCGCGCCGTGGCAGATGCGGGGGGAGACGCGCGTGCCCGCCTTCGCCGACATCTTCCGCAGCAACGCCGTCAAGAACGGTCTGCTCACCGTCGAACTGTCCGAGTCCGAGATCGATGCGTTCGTGAAGGCGACGGCCTCGACCCCGGGTCTGCATGCGACCGTGGACCTTGAGCGGCAGACCGTGTCCGTCGCCGGCCGGCCGGCGATGGAGTTCCGGTTCGACATCGACGCTGCGACGCGCGAGACCCTGCTGGGCGGATTGGATGAAATCGAACAGACGCTGAGGTGCGCGGAGGAGATCCGCCGCTTCGAAGCCGGCCACGACATCCAGATGGCCCCGTCATGAACCGTTCGTCGGCGGCATGACCCGGACATGAAGAAGTGGGTGGACATCTCCTTCGCCCGGGACGCCGCGATTCTGACCGTCAGCAGCGGGCTGGCCGGTTTCCTTTTTCTCATGGTGCACGTCGTCGCCGGCCGCTGGATGGAGCCCGCCGCCTACGCCGGGTTCGTCTCCCTCCTTGGCCTGCTCTGGATCGTCATGGTGCCGTCCTCCGCGCTTCAAGTCGCCATGGCGAGGTACGCGGCCGAATATTGCCACGCCAACGCGCAGGATCTCTGGGCCCGGCTGTTCCGTTCGGTCATCCGGCTGGTGACGATCGGCGGGGCCGTCGGGCTGGCCCTGTGGGCCGCCGGAAGTCCGGTTCTCCGCGGCGTGCTATCCGCGGCATCCACGCCGGCGCTTCTCTGGCTCGGGGTCATCGCGTTCCTGAGTCTGTACGCGCCGGTG
>CAYXFW010000564.1:0-2627 GCA_964464305.1 uncultured Verrucomicrobiota bacterium | reverse complement strand
CGGCCGCGGCGGGCGCACGGACGATCCGGCGCGGCAGGAGGAATGGTCGCGCCTGTTCCGGCGGCAATGGGAGGAGATCCTGGGGTTGTGCGGTCCCGATCTGCTCCGCGAGGTGTGGCTCGACGGCGGCTGCGTCATCGATCTCGGCGACATCCTGCGGCGCATGGCCCCGAACGCGGTGGTCTTCCAGGGCCGTAACGCAACGATCCGCTGGGTGGGCAACGAGGAGGGCATCGCGCGCGATCCAAACTGGAACGCTCTGCGGGGGGCCGTGCTGCAGACGGGTGTCGCGACGCAGGAGCACAGCAACCCGGACGGCGACGCGTGGGCGCCGGTCGAATGCGACACGACCTTGTACACGAACAAGTGGTTCTGGAATCCGGCCAACGAGGCCCGGCGCAAGAGCCTCGACCATCTGATGAGCCTGTACGTCCAGTCCGCCGGGCGCGGGTCGGTGCTGCTGCTGAACTGCACGCCCAACGCGGACGGACGCGTTCCCGACGGCGACCTGGCGCGATACCGCGAATTCGGCGAGGCGGTCGGGCGCAACTTCGGTCGACCGCTCGCCGCCGTCACGAACGTCCGGTCCGCCTCCGTCGAGCTGGACCTTGGCGGTGCGAGGCGCGTCAACTGCGCCGATCTGTGGGAGGACTACCGGCTCGGGCACCGCATCCGCGCCTACACCGTCGAGGGACGCACCGGGGACGCCTGGATCGCGCTGGCGCAGGGGACGGCTGTCGGCCGCCGCAAGATCGACCTGTTCGCGCCCGTTACGGTGGACCGGGTCCGCGTGCGCGTCACGGATGCCTCCGGCGCGCCGGTCATCCGTCGTTTTCAAGTGCATGCCGTGGAGGACTCGCTGCTGGACCCGGCCAACCGGGTCCGGGCCGCGAGCCGGTGGGAGAAGGCGGGCGAGTGGACAGGCGACGCGGAGGTCCGGGCGGACCTGTCGGCGATCGTCACGCGCGCCGGCCAGTACGAGGTGCGCTTTGTCGCCTCCGGCAAGCCGGTGGTCGTGGAACGCGCGGTGCTGCTGCTCGAGGGCCGCGAGTCCCCGCCGGACCTCCTCTCCGGCGTCGGCGCCACCGTGCTGACCCTCAACCGGACCCAGGCGGTCGGGGAGGGCGCGGCGACGGCCCTGCGCGCCGTGCTCCGCGCGCCCGCCGGAAGCCGGGGTCTCATCCAAGTCCGACCGAAGGATTGAAGGGAGCCGCGCCATGATCGTGTCGGATACGCCTTGGGATGTCGTCATCCCCGGCTCGGCGCTGGAGAACGCCAAGTGACCGGTCGCATTCCCAACGGCATCCGGCCCATCCTTGCCGCCCTGTGGCTGGTTCCGTTGACCGCGCTGCACGCCGCGGCGGCCGCCCCGCAGATCATCCGGGTCTCGGATCCCGTGAGGCCGGACGAGACCGTGGTGGTGATGGGGGAGGGCTTCGACGGTGACAGTGTCGTGGAACTGGGACGGCTGGCCGATGGGCAGGCGGCGGCTGGCGGAAAGGAACCTCCACCTCCGGCCGGACCCTGGGAGACCGTCCAGCCGCTCCAAACATCTCCGCAATGCCTCAAGTTCGTGATCCCGAAATCGTGGACGCAGGGCGTGTGGGCGTGTCGTGTGCGGCAGGGCGGCGCGGTTTCCGCGCCGGCCGTTCTCAACGCTCCCGACCCCTGGTGGTGGAACGGCGACGGCGGCGGATCCGCGTCGCCCGGCGGCTGGCTGCGCGTGTTCGGCAAGTCGCTTCACCTCGGAGGCGGGAGTGCGGCGCGGTTGAAGGACAGCGTCGGCCGCACCATCGATCTGACCCCGAGCGCGAGCAGTGGCTACGAACTCGCGTTTGCGCTGCCGCCGGATCTTGCGCCGGGCGACTATCCCCTGTCCGTTTATAACGGTCTTGGCGGGGAATCTGCGTGGCGCAGCGCGGGCATCGTGACCGTCCGGCCTCGACCGGAGTGGAAAAGCGAGGTCTTCCATGTGAAGGACTTCGGGCCGAAACCGGCCGAAGCGCTGGTTGCGGCATTGAAGGCGGCCGAGACCAACGGAGGCGGCATCGTTTATCTGCCCCGCGGTCGCTACCCGGTGAAGGATACGCTCAAGATCCCGCCCCACACCGTGGTGCGTGGCGAGGCGATGGAATTAGTGAGCCTGTACTGGCCGGACTTCGAGAAACCGCCGGCGGATCTCGTCACCGGCGCGGACTTCGGCATGGAATCGCTCAGCCTCTACTGCCAGAACCACCGGAATGTCATCGCGGACACGGCGGCCTCGACGCGGATATTCCTGCGGCGCGTCCGGATTCGCGCGAACGCCTACTTCATGGTCGAGGAGGCCGGCAAGGAGTTCCGGGGACACCGCGCGCCGGCGAGCCACAGGGATTGCGGTGCGGCGGTGTTGCTGCGCGGCGCCAATTTCGAGATTTCCGACTGCGACATCTATGCGAGCAACTACGGCGTGCGGATCCTGAAGGCCAAGACGGGCATCATCGCGCGCAACCAGATCCGCTATGGCGGACGTGGCTACAGTCTGGAGAACACGGAGCGGCTGATCTTCGAGGACAATCTCGTCGCCGGCAACAACCTGCTTGCGATCGGCAACGACATCAGCACCTTCTGGAGCAACTACTGCCGAC
>CAYXFW010000563.1:0-2637 GCA_964464305.1 uncultured Verrucomicrobiota bacterium | reverse complement strand
GCCCGGGGATTGCGGACGATCCACACCGCGGGACGCGGTCCGCGGGGAACGGCCCACGCACTGCCGTCGTAGGTCAGGAAGACCGTGTGATCTTCCCCGGGCATGCCGCACAGCCCTCCGAGTTTCCCGAAAGGTATGTCGAAGGTGCGTTTCGCGATATCGTAGCGGTACAAGTACGTTGTCCGCTCGCGAGCCCAGAGATTCCCGTCCGGCCCGACGAACATGCCCAGAAGGTCGTAATCCTCGCAATCGTCCAGAATCCCCTGCGCGGGTCGCCGACGGTTGCTGGCCACAACCGTGCTGGCACCGGTCGCGAGGTCGACCGCATAGACTCCCGACTCGCTCGTGTCGAAATCGTGGGTGCTGATGTAAAGCACGCCCTGGATCGCCAGCATGGAACTTGTGCCGCTCGAATCCCTCCTCTTTCTGACGGCCTCCTGAATGCGAGGTTCCAGGGAAATCTCTGCGACCCGGGGTGCCGGGGTCTCGGTCTCCATGCGTACGACACGATCGGGTAGAACGCAGAGCAGTTCCTTGCCGTGGCGGAGCAGATGCCCGTTCTCCGGGGCGACATACAGTGTTCGGACGCTCTTGCCGACCGTCTCGACCTCGACCGCATGATACCGGAACGGGGCCACACGCCCGCATTCCGCGAGGATCCAGATCCTGTCGCCCTCGACGACCGAGGAGGCGATGCCGCGGATCCCCGGGATCGCGCCCAACGCGGGGAATTGGACGCCGAGCCACTTCAGATCGACACGCGGACGGCCCGTCACGGGCTCACTCACGCGCGTCGACAGATTGGCGTCCGGCTTCGGGCCTTGGCTTTCCGTCGCGGGTTGCGATCGGGCTGCGGAAGCGTCCGGCGGCATCCGCCGGTCGCGATACCGCCTGAGCGCAGACTGTATCCGTGCAACCTGCCCGGTGCTCATTTCGCGGGTGTTGAGCAGCGTCAGGCTCGACACGAGCGGCGGGCCTCCGGACGCGGCCCGGTTCGGGGCGGCCGGATCCGGGTCTCGGAACTCCATCTCGGGATCGAGATCGACCACCCTGAAGAAGGCGGTCTCCGAATACGCACGGCACGGCACGGATTGCAGAAGCCACTTCTCGGCAAGATCGACCCAGCGGTTGTCGAAACCTCCCCGCTGCCGTGCGGTGACGCTCAGCAGGTCGGAATAGTCGTTCATCTTCCGGAGACCGAGTGCGATGACCGGATCCGCCGCCTCGATCATGGCCTGCATGGCCTTCTCGTAGGCGGCCAGCAATTCCTTCGGATCCCTCGCCATCAACTTCTCGAGCAGGAACCCGTCGAGGCGGAGTTGGGGATCCGGATCGCGCTGCAGCGTTTTCAGGAATCCCCGCCAGCGGGTCTCGAAGGACGTCGCCGTCACGTCGCGCGCCGCCGCCAGTCGCGGGTCCTGCGATCGCCCGGCCTTGGTGCCGGCGACCGGCGAACCCGCGACCGGTGCGCCGAGGGTTCGTCGGATATCCCCGAACGTCGCTTCTCCGACTCCGACGGGGATCTGGAGCAGCGTCCGGTAGGCGGCAAACGCGTCGTCCGCGCGCTCATACCAAAACCCGGAGAAGCTCGCCTCGAGCGCCACCCAGGCTGCAATCCGATTCATGTCGAAGATGTTGTCCTTCCGTAGAAATGCCGGATTGTGCATCTTCTCGCGGGTTTGCCGGAGCAGGACGCGCAGGTGTGAGGTCTCGTCTGCGAACTCGTCCTCCCGGTCCGCGTCGTGGATGGCCCGCAGAATCGCGCTGGCGGCGCGCGCAGGCTGGAACGCAAGGTCCCGCTCGTCCGGGTCCAGAGAGCCGGATTCCAGAGGTGTGGCGCTCCTCCGCCGGTAGTTGTCCAGCAACGCGGTCAGCGCGCGCTGCGCGTGACCGAGCGCCTGAGCCAAGGATTCCGAATCCGGGACGAGGCGTACGGTACGGACGCCGAACTCGGAGCCCGCAAGAGGACTTCGCGGACCCGGTTGCGGATGGGCCATTTGAGTTTCCGCGAGAACGCGAACGTTCCGCAGGAGCACATCGCGCGAGCCAAGCGCCATGGCCGCCTCGGCCAGATCGACGGCCTTTTGCATGTGGTTGTTTCGATAGCACCACTTGGCCTCGCTGCCGAGAACGCCGGCCTCCGCTTCGTGGGACCATGCCACGTCCACATGGGCACGCGTTCCGATCGCGACAGCGAGCGCGGATACAATGCGGCTCGCACCCTGGGGAAGGTCGTTGGTGGCAAGGCTCAGGGCGGGTATCTGCACCGGACGGCCTCCTGCCGGCGGCTTCAGAAGCGGTTGAGCAACAAGGCGATCTCCGTCGCGCCGAATCGTTCCCTCGACCAGATACGCGCCGGACCAGAAGGGGTCCGTTTCACCTGTCATGGCCTTCTCGAAGACGGCTTGCAGCAACTTCGCACGCTCCAGAACGATGGTGCCCGGCCGGGCCGCGAGTCCGCCGACGACCAGCGACGTCAGGTCCCGTTCGATCCGGGCGGCCTCGGGGTCCGGCACGGCGAACCGGAAGTTCAGGACGGAGACCGGGGTCCACTCGCCCCCCGATGCAAGGCCGCGATCGATCACCCGCTGGATCTGCGCCGAGCTTTCCCCCGGATCCCCCGATCGGACAAAGCCC
>CAYXFW010000562.1:0-2646 GCA_964464305.1 uncultured Verrucomicrobiota bacterium | reverse complement strand
GGCCGTTTCGCTGGACCTCTCCGAAGATCGGCGAAAGGAATCTCTCTGTTGCCTTGACGAAAAGGCCGCGTGGGCCTCGGCGCGAGCGGTATGTAATGTGGCCGCTCAGATTCTCACCAATGCGTCGTACTCCTATTCGGAGCGGCTGGCCGCGCTCGATATGCAAGCGATGCGAACACCATTCGGCGTGGATGTTCTGTCTATCATTCAGCGGGAGGGTCTGCTGGCGGACTCCGGGACCCACTACCGGCGTCCCAACGGCGAGCCGCTTTTCGACGCGAGTACGAGTCGCTACCAGATTCACCAGTGCCTTACACTCACATTGGTAGAAGCCTCCTATGCAGCCGGTCTTTACAGGGAGTCGATGGAGGCGGTCGGCAGCTTCGCCGGTCGCAATATGGGGCAGGAAGGCCACGGGCTGGCGGTTGCCCTCTTGGGAATCATGGCAAGCCGACGGCCGGAGTTCTACCTCTTTGACACCGACGCAGGACCAGTGAGGATGAACTTTGACAGCCTGCATCTGACCATGTTTGGACATCTCTTTGTGATCCCGTCCCGGGGGTCCACTCGCGCACTCGAAGATGGCATCGGCCCTTCTATGGACGTCTGTAGCCTTCAACGAACCAATCCCATTGGCCCTAATTATCGTCCGCGCTTGGTCTTTCGGTTGACGCAACAGGAATGGGAGTTGCTAAGGCCGCTGTTTGCGGAGCTCCGAGCGTCGGAGAAGAAGCTGCCGGGGTGAAAGCTCCGAGGATGGGGACGTAGAAACGGTGGCGGGGGTCGTTGTGGGCTGCGCAGCGTTGCGGGAACCCCTTTTTCTCCCCACCGGGGCAAGCCCGGTGGGACCGGAAGCTCGGGGGCGTTCGGTGTCCTTTTTCAGCCTTGCGTCTTCCCGCGTCCCGCCTTCTTGCTTTCCTGGATCTCGGGGGCTTGCACATGTCTCCCCGGGGCGGCGAGGAGGGCGGCGTAGGCGCCGTCGGTCGCGGTGTCGGGGGGGAAGAGGACGCGTTCGGAGACCAGCGTGAAGCGGGGGGTGCGGGCGAGGAAGGCGCGGACGGCGTCGCCGTTCTCCTCCCGTTCGAGGCTGCAGGTGCTGTAGACGATCCGTCCGCCGGGCCGCAGCAGAGTGGCAGCCCGGTCGAGGAGGGCGGCCTGGGTGTGGACGAGGCGTTCGACGCGTTGCGGCGTGAAGGACCAGCGCGCGTCCGGCCGGCGGCGGATCACGCCGGTGTTGGAGCAGGGGACGTCCAGCAGGATTGCGTCGAACGCATCCGGCGCCGGCGGTTCGGCCTGCCGGAACGCCGCGGCGTCGACCGACGTTGCGTCGCCGCGAACGACCCCGACCCACGGCAGGCCGAGGCGCCGGAGGTTCTCGCGCAGACGGACGAGGCGGTCCTCGTGCGGGTCGAGGGCGGTCAGCGAGCCCCGTCCGTCGAGGCGCTCGGCGAGGATCACCGCCTTGCCGCCCGGCGCGGCGCAGGCGTCGAGGACGGCCTCCCCGGGTTTCGGGTCGAGAAGATCCGGCGCCACGGAGGTCGAGGGATCCTGCGCGTAGAACCATCCCTCTTCGAAGCCGGGAAGTTCCGGAACCCGGATGCCGTGGCCGATGCGGACAAACCGGCTGGGGGCGAAGGGGTGCGGGGTGGCCTCGATGCCCTTGGCGTGGAGGCGGTGAACGTACTCCGCGGCCGGCGGCGCCCCCGGGCGCATGCGGAGACAGACGTCCGGGCGGTCGTTGTTCCATTCGCAGAGACGGTGCGCGCGGGCCTGTCCGAATTCGCGCTCCCACCGTTCGATCAACCCGGCCGGATGCGAAAGCCGCACGAACGCGGGCTGGCGTCGGAGGCCCAGCATCAATTCGTTCCGCTCGCGTTGCGCGCGGCGCAGCACGGCGTTCACCATGCGCGCGGCCCAGGCGAGCCCGAGCCAGCGGGCGGCCTCGACGGTCTCGTGCACCGCCGCGAAGGCGTCGACCCGGTCCATGAAGAACAACTGATAGAGCCCGGCATGCAGCACCGCGCAGACCGGCGGCGGCGGGGGCGTCCCGGTCAGTTGGTCGACCATCCACGCAAGCGTTCCGTGCCGGCGCACGGCGCCGTAGACCACCTCCATGACGAAGGCGCGGTCCTTCACGACGGTCTCCACCATGCGGTCGGGGAAGGAGAGGTCGATCATCCACCGCGCCAGGATGTCGGCGGCCACGGCACGGCTGTTCATGGGTTTTGGTCTTTCATCGGTCCGCAAAACGGGCATACTACCCCGCCTTTTCGCGGCGAAGCAAACCGGGGGCCCGGACATGGAAGCGATCATCGAGTGGGTGGTGGGTGTGGTGGAGAAGCTCGGCTATCCGGGCATCGTCTTCGGCATGTTCCTCGAGAGCTCGTGTTTTCCGTTCCCGAGCGAGGTGATCATGATCCCCGCCGGGTACCTCGCACACCAGGGGAAGATGAACCTGGGTCTCGTCGTGTTCATGGGCATCGCCGGAAGCTGGCTGGGCGCGCTGTTCAACTACTACCTCGCCCTCAAGCTCGGCCGTCCGCTGCTGCTCAAGTGGGGAAAATATTTCTTCATCAACGAGGAGAATTTCGCCAAGGGGGAGAAGTTCTTCCAGCGCCACGGGGAAATCGGAACGTTTACCGCTCG
>CAYXFW010000561.1:0-2648 GCA_964464305.1 uncultured Verrucomicrobiota bacterium | reverse complement strand
CGCGCTTCGGTCCGCGGCGCACGACGCTGACCCCGGTCTCCGGGCGCGGGCCGGCCGGATCGCGTCCGCCGCGCACGGCGGCGAGATCGGCGCGGAAATCCGCCCACCCCGCGTGGCGACGGGCGGGATCGCGCGCCATCATCCTTTCGATCAGCCATCCCGCCCCGCGCGTAAGCCCCCGGTGAATTTCGCAGGGGTCGTCGAGGAATCCCATCAGGTGCTGGTCCAGCGCTTCGGCCGCCGGACGGTCGCCGAAGGGCGCCGTGCCGGTCAGGGCCTGGTAGAGCAGCGCGCCCAGCGAATAGATGTCCGCCCGAAAATCGACCGAGGCCGCGCCGCGGACCAGTTCCGGCGCGCTGTAGAAGGGGACGGCCCGCAGCACGCGAAGGTAGTCCGCCACCATCTCCGAGGCCCGGAGCGGAACCACGCCCGTCTGGCCCAGGTCGAGCACCGAGACGCGGCCCTCCGGCCAGAGATGAATGCGGTCCGGCGTCAGATGCCCGTGCCACACCCCTCCCGCCGACCACGCCGCCTCGAGAGCCTCCGCCGCAGCGGCGACAATGCGAATGGCCTCGATCTGGGTCAGCCGGCCATCGCGGCGCAGGCGCTCGGCCAGCGTCTCGCCGTCCGGCCATTCCACGACGGTGAACACCCGGCCGTCATCCACCCCGGCTTCGACACCTGCGACCAGACCGGGATGCGCGGCCTTGAACGCCCGGCGGATCTCCTCGACGTAACGCGGCTGCACCCCGGAATCGTTGAGGGTCTGGAAGGAGATGAGGCGGACCCGGACAAGGCCCGGCGGCGACTTGCGCAGCGCCATCCAGATCTCGCCCAGATGATCTGTGCCGACCTTGCTGCGGAGTTCGTAGCCTTGAAGACCGTCGCTCATTCCCGCCCATCCATATCCGGTCGCACCACGCGACCCCGCACCCCAACCGGACCGCGCGGCTGGCATCGGCGGAGAATCACCGGACGCCGCATCCTACGATCCATCCCGCGGTCTGTCCAGCAGCACCCGGAGGCCGGCTCAGGCCAGAAACCCGCGGTAGGCGGGGTTGGACGTCTCCTCAGAGCACGGGAAGTTCACGCGGCGCAGGAACCGGCCAAGATCCGCTCCGTCGCGCGGCGGAACGAGGAGCCCGATCATCACGTGGCCGTAGCTCCCGCCCAGGCGCCGGTAGTGGAACAGCGAGATGCTCCAGCGCGGATCCATGCAGTCAAGGAAATGCCGCAGTGCCCCGCGCCGCTCGGGGAACTCGAACCGGAACACGCGCTCGGAGGGCCCCTGCGGCGGACGCCCGCCGATCATGTGCGCGATGTGGACCTTGGCCAGTTCGTTGCCGGACAGGTCGACGGCGCGGTATCCGCGCCGCCCGAGCAGGGCGACCAGCGCCGTCGGGGCCTCGCGCCCGGCCTCGAGCCGGATGGCCACGAGAATCCGCGCCCGGGACGCATCGGCCTGGCGGTAGTTGAAGCCCCAGATGTCATGCCCGCCGATCACGCGGCAGAACTCGCGCAGGCTGCCGGGACGCTCGGGGATGTCGACCGACAGCAGCGCCTCGCGCTTCTCGCCGAGGTCGGTCCGCTCGGACACGTAGCGCAGCCGGTCGAAGTTGATGTTGGCCCCGCTGTGGATCGCCAGGAACGTCCGGCCCCGCATGCCGCGCCGCGCCGCATACTTCTTCAACCCCGCGAGCGCCAGCGCCCCGGCGGGCTCGGCGATGGACCGCGTGTCCTCGAAGAGCTCCTTGACCGCGGCGCACATCTCGTCGGTGCCCGCCGTGATCACCTCGTCGACGCACCGGCGCGCCACGCGGAAAGGCTCCCGTCCGGCCCGCGCCACGGCCACGCCGTCGGCGAAGAGGCCGACCTGCTTCAGCGTCACGCGCCGTCCCGCCGCCAGCGCCGCCTTCAGGCAGGCCGCATCGTCGGGCTCGACGCCGACGATCCGCACCTCGGGCCGGATGGCCCGCAGGTAGGCGCCGACGCCTGCGATCAGACCGTCGCCGCCGACGGGGATGAAGACGGCATCGAGCGGACCGGCCACCTGCCGGACAATCTCCATGGCGATCGTCCCCTGCCCCGCAATCACGTCCGGATCGTCGTACGGATGGACGACCACCCGCCCGCTGTCGCATGCCATCTCGTCGGCCCGCACCCGGGCGTCGTCGAACCGGTCACCGTGCAGCACGACCCGCGCGCCGCGGGCGCGCACGGACTCGACCTTGATCTCGGGCGTGGTCACCGGCATCACGATCGTCGCGCGGATCCCCAGGTGCGCCGCCGCCAGGGCGACGCCCTGCGCGTGATTTCCGGCCGATGCCGCGATGACCCCCCGCTTGCGCATCGCCGGCGGCAGAAGCAGGAGCTTGTTGTACGCGCCGCGGATCTTGAAGGAAAAGACCGGCTGCAGATCCTCGCGCTTCACCAGCACGCGGCAGCCCAGCGCTTCGCTCATGCGGCGCATGCCGTCGATCGGCGTCTCGACCGCCAGGTCGTAGATGCGCGCCCCCAGAATCCTTCGGACGTAGGCGTTCAGCATGCCGCCAGCGTGCCCTCCCGGAGGGCGGGATGCAAGAGCGGGAGTTTCAAGTTCCAGGTTGCAAGTTTCAAGTTGAGGTGAAAGGTGTCAGGTTTCAGGTGTC
>CAYXFW010000560.1:0-2650 GCA_964464305.1 uncultured Verrucomicrobiota bacterium | reverse complement strand
GGCGCACGACGTCGTTGTCCGGAAGGTAGGCGGGCACGGTGACGTCCGCAGGCTTCTTCCCGGCGCGGATTCCGGAATCCAGCTCGTAGCCGCGGTGAGGTTCGGTGAAACCCATCCAGAAGCAGAAAGGCTGGCCCGGCTTCCGCGTGCCGAGAAAGTCCTCGAAATTCGCGACGTAGTCGCACGTGGCGATGCCTGACGCGGGCGGGACGAGTCTGCGCCGCTGAAATTCCGGGCCGGCGGGGTTACGGGGGAACCCGGTGGACTTCCAGTCGCCGGGGCCCCAGCCCTTGCCGGTGAGGCCGACCGCGTGGCCCGCGCGCTCCATCAGGTCCGGGTAGACGGCGAACTTCGACGGGAAGATCCCGAAGTGGCACACGGCCTCCTCGAGCTGCCACGAATTGCGCCCGGTGAGGATGCTCGCGCGGCACGGACTGCATTTTGGATTCGACGTAAACGCGTTCCGAAACAGCACGCCCTCGCGAGCGACCCGGTCGAAGTTCGGAGTCTTCACCCATGAGCACCCATAGGCCCCCGCGTGCGGCCAGCCCCAGTCGTCGAAGATGACGAAGAGGATGTTCGGTCGCGACACCTCCGCCGCTCCCGCCGCCGCGGCGCCGAAACGGGGTGCGCGACCCGCCCGCGCCGCGGGTTCGTCGGCGCCGGGCGGCGGCGGCGTCCAGTCCGCGGGCGCCGGCGCATCGACCTTCAGGGGCGCGCCGTCGTCGTACGCCCTCATCTCGCGCTCGAGCAGGGCGGTCATTCTTTGCAGCGTGACGGCAAACTCCGCGCGGCTGGCGAGGTTCGTCAGTTCGTGCGGATCGGCCTGCAGGTCGAAGAGCTGGGTGCGGTCGACCAGCGGATAGCGGATCAGCTTCCATCGATCGTCGCGGACCGCGCGCTGGCCGCGCATGTAGCCGGTGTAGAGCGCGTCGCGCACCGCGGGCGCCTTTCCCTCGATCATGGGCCGCAGGCTCCGGCCGTCGATGCCGGCAGGCGCCTTCGCGCCGGCGAAATCGCAGAAGGTCGGGAACAGGTCCATCAGGTAGACGAGAGCATCGGTGCGACCCCGCGGAATCCCCGGTCCGGCGACGACCAGGGGCACGTGCATGCCGCCGAATTCGTAGAGGTTCTGTTTTCCGAACAGGCCGTGTTCGCCGAGCGAGAGCCCGTTGTCGCCGCTGAATACGACGATCGTGTTCTCCCATTGCCCGGTCTTCTTCAGCGCCTCGAGGATCCGCCCGGCGTGGTGGTCGAGGCCGGAGATGCAGGCATAGTATTCAGCCAACTGCCGGCAGGTGTCCGCGGGCGTCCGGGGCCAGGGCGCGAGCTTCTCGTCGCGAACGGTCATCTCCCCGTTGTCCCACGGGTGCTGCGGCAGGAAGGCAGGGGAGAGCGGGATCTTCGCGGGATCGTACATTGCGTGGAACTGCGGCTCGGCGGAGCGCGGGTCGTGCGGCACGGGCGGGGCGAGGTACATGTAGAAGGGCTTCGAGGCGTCGCGCGACTCGAGGAACCGGACGGCCGCGTCGGCCAGACGCCGGCTCGCGTGCGCCCGGTCCGCGGCGGGCCCTTCGTCCTTGCCGTCGTCGAGGATGCAGGTGCCGAACTCCTGCAGGCCGGGCTTGAAGGCGTTTCCGCCCTTTCCCATGTGCCAGGTTTCATAGCCGGCGGCGGCGATGACCCGCGGAAGGAACGTTGCGGGGTTGCCGGCGTCGGGCGCCGCGCCGGGCGCGCCGGGAATGCGCTGCCACGAGCGGCCGGTCAGCAGCATCGTCCGGCTCGGCGTGCAGACCGCGCCGACCATGGAGCCCATCGTGTAGCAGTGCGTGAACGTCATCCCCCGCGCGACGAGCGCGTCGAGGTTCGGCGTCTTCAACACCGGGTTGCCCAGGGCGCCGAGCCCGTCGGGCCGGTGGTCGTCCGCGTGGAGGTGAAGGATGTTCGGCCGCCCCGTTGCCGCCCGGCCCGCCTGGGCGAGCAGTAGGACTGTCGCCGCCACAACCGCCGCTGTCGTCCTCATGGTCTTGCCGTCCTTTTCCCTGGAACATCAGCGAAGCGCGGGAATCTCCAGCGTTTCGCCTTCCTTGGCCAGTTCGGTGTTGGGGAAGACCGCCTGCGCGTCCTTCAGTAATTGACGGGCGCGACTTTGGGCATAGTGGATGAGCACAAGCCGGTTCACGCCGGCGAGCCGGGCGATGTCCGCCGCGTCGCGGGCCGAGGTGTGCGCACTGTCGTGGATCAACGTGTGCGCGCCCTTGGCGAATTCCGCGATCGGCGGGTGGTGGCTCGTGTCGCCGGTGAACACGGCGCAGGCGCCGGTATTCCTGTCGGTGACCCGGAAGACCAGGGCCGGCTCCAGCTTGTTCTTGGACGATACGTGACGCGCGGACACGGTCGAGAAGTCCAGACCGCCGAGCGCGAACGAATCGCCCGGGGCCAGGGGGAGCGCCTTGCAGTCCGTCGCAATTTCGGGAAACCGGGCGATCTGCAGGAACTCGTGGGTTGCGCGGAGCACATGAGGGAGGTGCTCCGCCGGTCCGGCGACGGTCAATGGCCGGCCGGGCTTCTTGAGGCCGAGGTAGAACAGGAGTTGCGGAAGCCCGAGGTAGTGGTCGTGGTGGCAGTGGGTCAGGATGAGCGATTCCAC
>CAYXFW010000559.1:0-2663 GCA_964464305.1 uncultured Verrucomicrobiota bacterium | reverse complement strand
CCGGTCGACATTGGCCGCGCGCTTTATGACCAGCGCGCCCAGCGGGGCGCCGATCTCGGCGGCGATGGCGGGGCATTTGATGGCGAGGAGAAAGAAGATGTCCTTGTCGGCGTCCGAAAGGGTCTCGTAGTTTCCCTGGCCCTTGGCGATGACGAGATCGGCGCGGTCGAACCACCCGCGGAACTCCTCCGAGCAGTCCTGGATAAGCGTACCGGGCGCGTCCGATCCGTTGTCGATCACCGGGGCGACCTCGGGGATGCCGGCGGCTTCCGCATCGTCGATTGTGGCGTCGTTGAGCACCGGCGATCCGCGGACGACGACGGTGATCTTCTCCGCGGGCAGCGCCTCGATCAGCAGCCGGTCAAACACGATTTCGCCGGCATTGTCGCAAAGATAGAGGATGCAATGGGCGTTGTCGGCGGCCTCGAACAACTCCGCAACGTTGCCCACCAGCGGCATCTCGAGGACGGTGCCGAGCCGTTCCGGAAGGTCCTCGGGCTCCAGCCGGCTCTTGGCCCCGGAATCCAGCAGGTTCCCCGCGATCGCAAGGCGCACCACCGCCTCCCGTGGATCCGAATGTCGTCCCGCGAGGTCGGCAAGGGCCGGGAGCAGGTCCACGGCGGTCCGGTTCATCCGGTCCTTCAGCGGGCGATAGGGGTCGGCCCGGCCAGGTTCCGCGCGGATCGTACGATGCAGGTCCCGGGAGATCGAGACGGGCGTCTCCGACCAGTCGGCGTCGGCGAGTTCGCGCAGCAGTCGACGGAGGATCCGCGCCCGGCCCGGTCCGTCGTCGATGGCCATGGTGATCGCCTCGACGGCCTGCCGGGCGAAGCAGGGGATGCACTCGATGGCGGTCTTCATTTCGCCACCCCCGCCGGCGAGGCGGCCTCGGAACGCAGGCGTTCCCACAGCCGGCACATCAGTCCCGCCCATTCCGGGAACACACGCACTGCGGCGTCGCCGCGGGAATAGGCCTCCGCCACCCGGCGGTCGTCGGGGATCTCGATCAGCAGCGGGATGGCCTCCGCGGTGCAGTAGTCGCGCACGCGGGCGTCGCCGGTATCGGCCCGGTTGACCGCCACGCCATGACGGAGGCCGAGCCGCCGCGCCATCTCCACGGCTAGGCGCAGGTCGTGGAGACCGAACGGCGTGGGCTCCGTCACGAGCAGCACGAAGTCCGCGCCGCGCACCGCCGACACGACCGGGCACGCCGTGCCCGGCGGGGCGTCGAGGATCGCCGTGCCCGCGGCGGCCGTCCGCGCCCGCACGGCGCGGATCAGCGGCGGCGCCATGGGCTCGCCGATGTTCAGCCGGCCCTGGACGAAGGCGACGTTTCCGGCGCGCCCGGTTTCGACGACGCCGATCGTCCGGTCCCGCTCGCGGATCGCCTTTTCGGGACAGGCAAGCGTGCAGCCGCCGCATCCGTGGCACAGTTCGGCGAATATGAGCGGCTTCTTCAGCACCGCAATGGCGTGGTAGCGGCAGACCTCCGCGCACTTCCCGCACCCGGTGCAACGGGCCTCGTCGACGACGGGCACCGGGATGCCGACCTCCCCGGTCGAGTCGAGCTGCGGCTGCAGGAAGATGTGGCCGTTGGGTTCCTCGACGTCGCAGTCGAGGTACTGGACCGGCCTTCCTGCATCCGCGAGGAACAGGGCGAGGTTCACGGCGACCGTCGTCTTCCCGGTGCCGCCCTTGCCGCTCGCGATGGCGAGAATGGTTCGGTCGTGTGTCACGCGCCTCCGGTGCGGCCGGTGGCCGGTGTCGCGGACGTGGCGGCGCGCCGGAGCATCGCCTCCGTCGCCTCCCATCCCAGGCACTCGTCGGTGACCGAGACGCCGTAGCGCAGGTCGGACCGGACCTCCGGGATGGGCTGTCTTCCCTCGAAGAGATGGCTCTCCACCAGCATGCCGATCGTCGCGGTGTCGCCCGACCGGCGATGACGCAGGACCGCGTCCCAGACGACCTCCTCCACCTCGAACTTCTTTCCGGCATTGCCGTGGCTGCAATCCACCATGATCGCGGGGCGAAGGCCGGCGGCGGTCATCCGGTGGGATGCGTCCCGGATCGCCTCCATGCCGTAGTTCGAGCCCGACGTCGACCCGCGCAGGATCAGGTGCCCGTCGGGGTTGCCGCGGGTCCGGACGATCGCGGTGTGGCCGTCCTCGTCGATGCCCAGGAAGCTGTGGGCATGCCGTGCCGCGGCCATCGCGTCGACCGCGACCTGCACGTCGCCGTCGGTGCGGTTCTTGAATCCGACGGGCATCGACAGCCCGCTGGCCATCTGCCGGTGGGTCTGCGATTCCGTGGTGCGCGCCCCGATGGCCGCCCAGGCGACCAGGTCTGCGATGTACTGCGGCACGATCGGATCGAGCATCTCGGTTCCGACCGGGACGCCCATCGAGGCGATGTCGAGCAGCAGGCGCCGCGCGGTCCGCAGCCCGAAGTCGATGTCGGAGGTGCCGTCCATGTGAGGGTCGTAGATCAGGCCCTTCCACCCGACCGTCGTGCGCGGCTTTTCGAAGTAGACGCGCATCACGACCCGCAGATCGTCGGCGAGTTTTGCGGGGAGCCCCGCCAGCCGGCCTGCGTACTCCAGTGCCGCCTTCGGATCGTGAATCGAACAGGGACCGACCACAACCAGCAGGCGGGGATCGGCGCCG
>CAYXFW010000558.1:0-2668 GCA_964464305.1 uncultured Verrucomicrobiota bacterium | reverse complement strand
GGGGCGGGCCGACGTGGCAAGACCGGCGCATTAGACCGCTCTGCCACCCCTCCGGAGGGAGCGGAGGCAACGATAAGAGCGGCAGGGGGGCGTGTAAAGCGGCGGCAGGTCACGCCGGCCGGTCACGCAGGGCAGAACGGCGGCGGTAGAGGCGTTCGGTGAAGCCGCCGTTTCGTTCAAACTCCCGGGCGAGAGACTGGATCTGGCGTTCGAGGAGGTAGGTCGAGACATTGAGCAGCGAAAGAGCGGCGTTGGCGGCAAGGGTGGCGGGGAGGACGTCCTGCGGGGCCAGGGGGGACACGGACGGGGCACGGACAGACACGGACGAACACGGACGGGCACGGACCGTGGGACGGTGTCTGTGTCGGTCCGTGTCGGTCGGTGTCCGTCCGTGTGAATCCGTGTACCCGACGCGCCGGACCTCGTCGGCCACCCAGACCCGGAAGGCGTGCAGGTTGTCGCAACGCAGCGCCCGGAACCGCGCGAGAGCCGGGTGGTCCGGCGCCCACAACGGCAGCTCGCGCTGACGCAGAAAGTCCTCGAAGTCGAGGGCCAGCTCCTGCTGGCTGCCCTTGGCGATGCCCGTCAGTTTCAGCTCGATCTTCTTCGACGTGGCGGAGTCGACGCTACCCTCGGCGATATTCTGCCGACCGCTTCGAGCAGCCTGGACCATCTGGTCGAAGGTCCTGCTGCGCGGACTGACGAACCGGTGGCAGAACCGGACCGTGACGTCGTAGATCAGCTCGGAGAGCTGAAACGTCTTCAGATCCCGGAACCCACCATGTTTCGGGATCAGCCGGCCGTCATCCGTTCCGCCTCTGTTTCCGTCGTTCATGTGCCGCCTTCGCGTCCTCCACTACCTTGAAGGAACGCGGGGGCGGAAATTCCAATTCCCGCAGCGCGTCGGAGGCGATCCAGCGGGCGGAGCGGGAGTCGAGGGCGCGGAGGCGCCTGGCGCAATCAATGGCGGCGCGGCGGAGGGCCGGGTTGCGCTTGCCGGCCTGACGGAGGGCCCAGTTGACGGACTTGCGGACGAAATTCCGGTCGTCGCCGGCCTCGCGCTCGACAGCGGCGAAGACATCGAGGAACCGTTCGTCGGGCGCGGCCTTGTCATGGACGGCGAGGACGGCGAAGAGGGAAAACCCGGCGCGCTTGACGAACTCGGCACGGCGGCGGCTCCACGCATGGGCGCGGCGCCATGCGTGCGGCGTGCGGCGGAAGAGGTTCAGACAGCACTGGTCGCAGACGTCCCACGAGTCGAGATCCCGTGCCCAGGCATCCATCTGCACGGGCATCACGCGCGCCGGCTCGTCGACCAGCGAGGCGAGGATCCGCGCCTCATGGATGCCGCTGGCCCACAGATCGAGGGCGAGGGCGTGGCTGTGCCCCAGCGTGCGCGCGAAGGCGCGCATCGCAGGCATGGAGACGCCGAAGGCGCGGTCGGCGCGGATGCCGTAGCGCGCCATCCCCGCCCGGTTGCGTTCGCTCCCGTGCGCACGGAGCCAGTCGACGACTTCCCCGACATCCGCGGAGCAGCCCGATGCGGGCTTTCGGGACGTGGATTTGCCTTCGGATCTCATCTGCGATTCCTTTCGGACCCACACACACAGTCGACGCCGATACCGGGCGAGCGTAGCGCGCAGCCCGCGGCGAAGCCCAGCCGAATCCTGTCGCGCGGTCTCGCTCCGTCCGCGTCGTTTACGTTTTCTTTACGCCTTGCGGCGGTCTTTTGATTGGGGCGGCGCGCGATCCGCCCGTAGGGTGAAGGCATGAAAGCCAACGAGTGGATGCAGGCGGTTGTCTACTTTGGCCTGCTGGTCGCGCTGGTCCCGGTCCTCGGCGCATTCATGGCCCGGGTCTTTGAGGAGAGGCGCCATCCCCTCTCCTTCCTCCGGCCGGTGGAACGGGCGCTCTACCGGCTGGCGGGGGTGGATGGGAAGCGGGAGATGGGCTGGACGGACTACCTGGGCGCGCTGCTTGTTTTCAACCTGCTGGGGTTTCTGGCCGTATTGGGCCTCCAGATGCTTCAGGCCCATCTGCCGCTGAATCCGCAGCGGCTGCCGGACGTCCCGTTCTGGCTGGCGCTGAACACGGCGGTCAGCTTCATGACGAACACGAACTGGCAGGCCTACTCGGGCGAGGCCACGCTGGGGCACCTGGTGCAGATGCTGGGGCTGGGCGTGCAGAATTTTGTCAGCGCGGCAACCGGTATGGCCGTCCTGCTGGCCCTGGTCCGGGGTCTCTCGCGGTCGTGCGCCGACACGGTGGGCAATTTCTGGGCGGACCTGGTGCGCACCACAGTCTACATTCTGCTTCCGTTGTCGTTCCTGCTGGCGGTGGTCCTCGCGGGTCAGGGCGTTGTCCAGACCTTCTCGCCGGACGCAACGGTTGCGACGCTGGAGGGCGGGACCCAGGCGATCCCGCTCGGTCCCGCGGCGTCGCAGATCGCCATCAAGCAGCTTGGCACCAATGGCGGCGGGTTCTTCGGCGTCAACAGCGCGCATCCGTTCGAGAACCCGACGCCGCTTTCGAACTTCCTTCAGGTGCTGGCCATCCTGTTGATCCCTGCCGCTCAGACCTATGCCTTCGGGTCGATGATCGGCCGGCGGCGCCACGGCTGGGCGCTGTTTGCCGTCATGCTTGCCCTGGTCGTCGGCGGGTTCGCGGT
>CAYXFW010000557.1:0-2669 GCA_964464305.1 uncultured Verrucomicrobiota bacterium | reverse complement strand
CCGCGAACTCGCCTCCGGCCGCCGCGCCGCCACGTTCCTGACGCTCCGCCCGTAGACCCGCCGCCCGGGGCGCCGGGGTTTCCAACCCTTGGACGCATCCCTCCGCGGGCCGTCCAAGGCTTGGACGACCGGCATGGCATTGCGTCGACCCGGGGCCGGGCATAAGATGCGGCAAACGGAGGATCGGACGATGAAGCTTGGATTCGTGAGCGCGATACTGCCGGACCTGACGCTGGATGCGGTGGCGAAGTTCGCGGCGGCGGAGGGATTCGACTGCGTGGAGCTGATGTGCTGGCCCGTCGGCAAGGCCGAGCGCAAGTACGCCGGCGTCACGCATGTGGACGTCACGGGGCTGACGAAGACGAAGGCCGACGAGGTCAACGGCATCCTGGCGGCCCATGGCGTCGGCATCAGCGGTCTCGGGTTCTACCCGAATGCGCTCGATCCGGATGCCGCGGTCGCCCGCGCCGCCGTGACGCACATCCGCCGGCTGGTCGTCGCGGCGGAGAAGCTCGGCCTGAAGCAAGTCAACACGTTCGTCGGCCGCGACTGGACGAAGAGCGTCGACGAGAACTGGCCGAGGTTCCTCAAGACGTGGAAGCCGCTCGTCGCCTTCGCCGAGGACCACGGCGTTCGGATCGGCATCGAGAATTGTCCGATGCTCTTCACGCGCGACGAATGGCCGGGCGGCAAGAACCTCGCCCACGCACCGGCGGTCTGGCGCCGCATGTTCTCGGACATTCCATCGAAGAACTTCGGGCTGAACTACGACCCGTCGCACCTTGTCTGGCAGCAGATGGACTGGCTTGCGCCGCTGCGCGAGTTCCGGGACAAGCTGTTCCATATCCACGCGAAGGACGTCCGCATCCGCCGCGACCGGCTCGACGACGCCGGCATCCTCGCGACGCCGCTCGTCTACCACGAGCCGTGCATCCCCGGGCTCGGCGAAATCGACTGGAGCCGCTTCACCGGACGCCTCATGGAGGTTGGTTACCGCGGTCCCGTCTGCATCGAGGTCGAGGATGACACCTTCGGCAAGACCCTCAAGGGCCGCCAGCGCGCGCTGCGGACGAGCGGACGGTTCCTGCGGACGTTCATCGCCGAGGACCGATAGCGGTCCGCCGGTCTGCGGCCTACGGAAGGGAAGGCGTCCATGAGATTCGCGTTCGCTCCGATCCTTGCGCTCGGGCTCGTCGTCGCCGCCTCAGCCGCAGGGAAGCCCAACGTTCTGTTCGTCGCCATCGACGACCAGAACGACTGGATCGGACCGCTGGGCGGACATCCGCTGGTGAAGACGCCGCATCTCGACCGGCTGGCGCAGCGCGGGACGACCTTTCTCAATGCCCATGTCCAGGCGCCCCTCTGCAATCCATCGCGCACGAGCCTGATGCTCGGACTCCGGCCGACCACCACCGGCATCTACGGCCTGGCCCCGTGGTTTCGGACCGTGGAGGCGTGGAAGGATCGCGTGACGCTGCCCCAGCATTTCAGGGCGGGCGGGTACCGGACGTACACCACCGGGAAGATCTACCACGGTGGCGTCGGGGGCCCGGCGAAGCAGGCGGTCGAGTTCGACGTCTGGGGGCCGCACGGCGGGATCGGCGCGAAACCGCCGGAGAAGCTCATCCCGCCGACCCCGATGGGAAACAACCCGCTGATGGACTGGGGCTGCTTCCCGCACAGGGACGAGGACAAGGGCGATTACCGGATCACCACCTGGGCGATCGACCGGCTGCGCGAAATGCCGCCGGACCAGCCGTTCTTCCTCGCCGTCGGCTACTTCCTCCCCCACGTGCCGTGCTATGCGACGCAGAAGTGGTTCGATCTCTACCCCGACGACGATTCGGTTCTTCCGCCCGTGCGCGACGACGACCGGGCCGACACGCCGCGCTTCTCCTGGTACATGCACTGGAATCTCCCCGAACCGCGCCTGAAGTGGATCCGCGAGAACAACCAGTGGCGCAACCTCGCGCGCTCCTACCTCGCCTGCACGAGCTTCGTCGATTCGCAGATCGGGAGGCTGCTGGCCGCGCTCGAGGCGGCCGGACTCGCGGAGAACACCGTGGTCGTCGTCTGGGGCGACAATGGCTGGCACCTCGGCGAGAAGGGCATTTCCGGGAAGAACTCACTCTGGGAACGCTCGACCCGCGTTCCGCTGATCTTCGCCGGTCCCGGCGTCGCGAAGGCCGCGCGATGCGCGAGCCCCGCCGAACTGCTCGACCTCTATCCGACGCTGGTCGACCTCTGCGGGCTGCCGCCGCGGGCGGACCTGGAGGGCCTCAGCCTGCGTCCGCAGCTCGCCGATGCGAAGGCGCCGCGCGAGCGCCCGGCCATTACGTCGCACAACCGGGGCAACCACGGGATCCGGTCAGGGCGCTGGCGCTATATCCGCTATGCCGACCGCAGCGAGGAGCTCTACGACATGGGCGCGGACCCGAACGAGTGGACGAACGTCGTGGCCGATGCGAAGAACGCCGGCACGGTCGCCGAGTTGCGCGCGTGGCTCCCGAAGACCGACGTGCCGCCCGCACCCGGCAGCGCGGACCGCGTGCTGACGTACGACGCCGCCTCCGACGAGGCCGTTTGGGAAGGCAAACCGGTCCGCCGCACCGACCCCGTTCCGGAATGACCCTCACCGGATTCGCCACTGGCTATCTGCCATCTGCCAT
>CAYXFW010000556.1:0-2674 GCA_964464305.1 uncultured Verrucomicrobiota bacterium | reverse complement strand
AACGGGGAAAGAACGATCACCTTCTGGCCGAACCTCCGGGCGCTGGGTGCGATTTTTCTTCTGGAAGAGAAGGGTCGGTGACGCCAAAGCAACGTGTCCCCGTATTTTCCTTGACAGGAGCCGTTTCATGATTTAGTTCCCTCTCTGTTGCTAACAGAATGTAGGGTGCGTTAGGCGAAGGCCGTAACGCACCGAAAAAATTCACCGGATATTAGGTGGATTACGCTCCGCTAATCCGCCCTACACCTGTTTCCGCAGGAATGACGATTTGCCAGGCTTCGGGAGAAGATGATGAAACCGATCTATATGGATTATGCGGCGGCGACGCCGACCGATCCACGGGTGGTCGAGGCGATGCTGCCCTTTTTCGGCGATATTTTCGGCAACCCCGCGAGCCTCCATGGTTTCGGACAGGATGCCCGTGCGGCCGTCGAAGAGGCGCGGGCAAAGATCGCCTCTTTTATCGGCGCCAAACCGGCGGAGGTCGTTTTTACGAGCAGCGGCACGGAGAGCGACAACTTCGCGATCAAGGGGGTGGCCTGGGCGAACCGCAAAGAGGGCGACCACATCGTCACATCCGCGATCGAGCACCACGCCGTCTTAGAGAGCTGCCGCTTTCTCGAGAAGGAGGGGTTCAAGGTCACATTTCTTCCGGTGGACGGCGACGGACTGGTTGACCCGGCGGAGGTTGCCCGGGCGATTACCGACCGGACGGTCCTCATTTCGATCATGCATGCGAACAACGAGATCGGGACGATCGAGCCGATCGCCGAGATCGGCCGGATCGCGAAGGAGAGGAAGGTCTATTTTCATACGGATGCCGTGCAGACCTTCGGTCACCTGCCGTTTACGGTGGATGAACTGAACGTCGATCTGCTGAGCGCCTCGGCACACAAGCTCTGCGGACCCAAGGGGGTGGGGCTGCTCTACATCCGGGAGGGGACGCGGATCGTTCCGTTCATGCACGGCGGCGAGCAGGAAAACGGCCGCCGCGCCTCCACGCAGAATGTTCCCGGGATCGTCGGTTTCGGAAAGGCGGTGGAGCTCGCGGCGGCGACGCTCGCCGAAGAGGCGGAAAGGTTGACCGCTTTCCGGGACCGCTTCATCAAGGGCATCTTCGAGCGTCTCGACGGAATCCGTCTCAACGGACATCCCACGCGGCGGCTGCCCAACAACATCAACCTCTCCGTGGAATCGATCGAAGGGGAGGGGATGATCCTGAGTCTCGACATGCTGGGGATCGCCTGTTCAACCGGTTCGGCCTGTTCCTCATCCAGTCTCGAACCGTCGCACTGTCTCACAGCCATCGGCCTGCCGCACGAGTTCTCTCACGGCTCGCTCCGATTCAGCCTGGGGAGGTTCACGAAAGAGAGCGATATCGATGCGGTCCTGGAGGCGCTGCCGCAGGTCGTCGGGCGGCTGCGCGCCATGTCGCCGCTCTACGGGAGGAAGAAGCCTGCATGAAGAAGGTGGCGGTTGCCATGAGCGGCGGCGTCGATTCCGCCGTGGCGGCCCTGCTTCTGCAGCAGAGCGGTCATGAGACGGTCGGCGTGACGATGTGCCTCGGGGTAGCCCCGGCGGAAGGGGGACGGGCAAAGTGCTGCGGCGCCCGGGAGATTGAGGATGCGGGTAGCGTCTGCCGGGCACTCGGGATCCGCCATTACGTCGTCGATTTCGCGGCGGATCTGGAAGAGAAGGTCATCGAACCGTTCGTCGCGGAATATCTCCGGGGACGGACGCCCAACCCGTGCGTCGCGTGCAACCGGTGGCTCAAATTCGGTTCGCTGCTGAGCAAGGCGCTGGCCTGGGGGTTTGACGGCCTCGCCACGGGCCATTATGCCGCCATCGAAACCGGCGGCGGCGGATATCTTCTCAAAAGGCCGAAGGACCGGCGGAAGGATCAGACCTATTTCCTCAACGCGATCCCGCGGGAGACACTGGCGAAGGTGCTTTTCCCGCTGGCCGGCTATACGAAGGACGAGGTGCGGGGCATCGCGGAACGGGCCGGCCTGCCCGTCTTTGACAAGCGGGAGAGCCAGGACGTCTGCTTCATGCCGGCGGATGGTCACGGCGCCTTTCTCCGCAGCCGGGGGGCGGGGATCGAACCCGGGGAGATCGCGAACCTTGAAGGGCAGGTCCTCGGGCGGCACGAAGGGATCGCCTGCTACACCATCGGCCAGCGGGGAGGTCTGCGCGTGAGTTCTCCCAAGCCTCTGTATGTGGTCGCTATCGACGCGGCCCGGAACCGCCTCGTCGTCGGCGGAAAAACCGATCTCCTGGCGTCGGGGCTTGTCGCGGGGGAGGTGAACCGCCTGGTCGACGCGTTCCCGGAGGAGGCGCGGGCGAAGATCCGTTACGCCCACCGGGCCGCGCGCTGCCGGATTTCCGAGGAGAGGGACGGCCGCCTCACAGTCCGGTTCGCGGAGTCGCAGGAGGCTGTAGCGCCGGGACAATCCGTCGTTCTCTACGACAAAGAGACCGTCCTGGGCGGCGGGATCATTCAGGAGGTATTATAAAGTGGAACTTGTTGAAAAAATAGGGCGGTTGAAGAAGGAACGCAAGGCGGTCATCCTCGCCCACAACTATCAGATCCCCGAGGTTCAGGATTGCGCCGACTTCGTCGGCGACTCCCTGGATCTGAGCATCAAGGCCTCGCAGACGGATGCGGAGGTGA
>CAYXFW010000555.1:0-2676 GCA_964464305.1 uncultured Verrucomicrobiota bacterium | reverse complement strand
GAAGGAGATCGGGGGCCGGCATTACCTCTTTGCGTATCTGGAGTACACCGGCGACAACTTTGAAGCCGATATGAAGGCCATGGCGGACGATCCGGAGACCCGGCGGTGGTGGAAGGAAACGGACCCGTGCCAGATCCCGCTTCCCGATGCCGCCGCCGGGGGCAAAGTCTGGTCCGACACCGAGGAGGTCTACTTCCAACCATGAATACTCCATTCCCACGTCTCCCGGTGCGGCCGGCATTCGTGCTCGCTTGCGCCCTGTTCACCGCCGCGGTGCCGCCGGCCCCGGCGCAACGCACGAACGATGCCCTGCCCGCGGCGGTGAAGGCATGGCAGGACATGCGTTTCGGCATGTTCATCCACTGGGGGCCGGTCAGCCTCACCGGTCAGGAGATCGGCTGGGCGCGCGGGGCGCAGACGCCCGCCGAGGAGTACGACAAACTGTACCTCCGCTTCAACCCGACCAACTTCGACGCCAATGCGTGGGTCTCCGTGGCCAGGGCGGCGGGGATGAAGTACGTCGTGCTGACCGCCAAGCACCACGACGGGTTCTGCCTCTGGGACACGAAGCAGAGCGACTACAACATCATGAAGTCGCCGTTCGGACGCGACGTCGTCAGGGAGCTGTCGGCGGCCTGTCGCCGCCAGGGGCTCAGGTTCGGCACGTACTACTCGACCACCGACTGGTGGCACCCGGACCATCCGAACGGAAGCCCGGGCGGCAAGACGAGGAAGCCGAACCCGAACCTCGACCGCTACACCGGGTACCTCAAGGCGCAGGTCCAGGAGCTGGTCGTGGGCTACGGGCCACTTGCGACGCTCTGGTTCGACGTTCCGCAGGCCTTCGATCGGGAGCGCGGCCAGGGCGTGGTGAACTTCGTCCGCAGCCTCCAGCCGGACATCGTCATCAACAACCGCACCGGCGCGCCCGGCGATTACGACACGCCCGAGCAGCGCGTCGGTGGCTTCAACCTGGACCGGCCGTGGGAGACCTGCATGACCATCTGCCGGCAGTGGGCGTGGAAGCCGGACGACACGATGAAACCGCTCGAACAGTGCGTGCGCACGCTTCTCAGCACCGTCGGCGGCAACGGCAACCTGCTCTTCAACGTGGGGCCGATGCCCGACGGGCGCATCGAGCCGCGACAGGTCGAGCGCCTCCGTCAGATGGGGGTCTGGGTGGCGGGGCACGGCGAGGCGATCTATGGGACGCGTGGCGGTCCCTACAAGCCGGGCGCGTGGGGCGCCTGCACTCGGCGCGACAACCGGATCTACCTGCACGTCTTCCAGTGGGAGACCGACGGCCTGCGCCTGCCCGCACTGGCGGCGAAGGTGAAGTCCGCCCGCACCCTGTCCGGCGGGAAGGCCGAATGCGCGCAGTCCGCGGAGGGCCTTGTGCTGAACGTTGCGCCGGCGGACCGCGACCCCGTGGCCACCGTGGTCGTGCTGGAGATGGACGGCTCCGCGATGAACCTCCCGCCGGTGGCCGTGGCCCCGGCCTCGCTTTCCGACGGCGCAAAGGCCCGTGCGTCGAACGTGTTCCAGAACCAGGCGTCGTACGACCCCCTCAAGGCGGTGGACGGCGACGAAGCAACCCGCTGGGCCACCGACGGTGGGACCCGAACCGCATGGATCGAGCTCGACCTCGGCACCGATCGCACGTTCAGCCGGGCCGAGATCGTCGAGTGGAACGGGGATCCCGGCCGAATCAGAAAGTACGAGATCCAAGTGAGGCAGGACGGGCTGTGGAAGACCATCCACACCGGAGGCACGCTGCCCGTCCACATGGGCCTTTCCTTTCCGGCCACCACCGCCCGTGTGGTGCGGCTCAACATCCTCGACGCGTCGGATGGGCCGACGATCGGCGAGTTCCGCCTTCTCCCATGAGGCTCCCTTGACCTCCCGCGAACGCATCCTCGCCGCCATCGGACATCGCCAGCCGGACCGTGTGCCGCTCGATCTCGGCGCGACGCCGAGTTCCGGCATCTCGGCGGTCGCCTACGGCCGGCTCAAACGCCACCTCGGGATCACGGTGGGCCGCACGCGGATCTATGACGTGGTCCAACAGCTGGCCCAGCCCGAGGACGTCATCCTCGACCGCTTCGGCGTCGACGTCCTCGACATCGGCCGCGCGTTCAACGAACGCGACGACGCGTGGCGCGACGTCGCGCTCGCCGACGGTGCGCCCGCGCAGTACCCGGCCTGGTTTCACCCGCGCGCCCTTCCGGACGGCGGCTGGGCCGCGCCCGGCCGCGACGGCGAGATCCTGGCCGAGATGCCCGCGGGCGGCACATTCTTCGACCAGTCCGTGTTTCCGTACGTCGACGGTTACCCGGACGACCTCTCCGACCTCGACCGGCAGATGGGCCGCGTCCTCTGGGCCGCGTTCGTGCACAGTCCCTGGGACCATGCAGCCGAGGCCGGCTTCTGGGACGACCTTCGCCGACGGGCCCTGCGTCTCCGCGAAACGACCGACCGCGCCCTGGTCATCGTGGCCGGATGCAACCTGTTCGAGTGGGGCGCATTCCTCCGCCGCATGGATAACTTCATGATGGACGTGATCGCCGAGCCGGCTTCGGTGGAACGGCTTCTCGACGCCCTCCTGGAACGGCATCTCGCCACCCTGGACAAGGTGTGCCGGGCCGTCGGCGACGTGGCGGACATCGTCCGCCTCGG
>CAYXFW010000554.1:0-2682 GCA_964464305.1 uncultured Verrucomicrobiota bacterium | reverse complement strand
CGGATTTCAACAGGTCAGGTTTCAGGCGTCAGGCCGGGTCGGAGGTCGCCCTCCCCTTGTAAACGTTCCAAGCCTTGGACGCGCCCTTGCGGGTGGCGTCCAAGGCTTGGAAGCGGAGGACTTGGATTTCCGGTCAGGCCAGCTTGGTCTTGGCGATCCCGACGAGCGACGTGAAGCCGGCGGCGTCGTGGATGGCGATCTCGGAAAGCATCTTGCGGTTCAGCGCGACGCCGGCCTTGGTCAGCCCCTCGATCAGGCGGTTGTAGGTCAGGCCGTTCAGGCGCGCGGCGGCCGACAGGCGGACGATCCAGAGGGCGCGGTAGTCGCGCTTCTTGGCGCGGCGGTGGATCGTGGCCTGGACCTTGGCGCGATCGACCGACTCGGTCGCCGTGCGGAAAAGGCGGGAACGTCCGCCGTAATAGCCTTTCGCGGCGTCCAGAATGCGTTTGCGGCGGCGACGGGAGGATGGGGCGTTGGTGGATCTCATGGTGGGGGCTCCTCGGTGAGGGTCTTGGGGTTACCGGCCGATCAGGGCCGAAATGATGCGTTTGTAATCCGCGCCGGACACCAGCGCGCCACGGCGCAGGTGACGCTTGCGCTTGCGGGACTTGCTCGAGAGCAGATGGCCGCGACCGGCCGACGAACGCTTGATTTTTCCCGTCGCCGTCAGTTTGAACCGCTTGGCGACCGCTTTACGCGTCTTCATCTTCGGCATGGTGATTCACCTTTCCGTCGGGCGCCCGGCCCGCCGCCGTACGCGACCGCGCCGCACCCATCGGGCTGAAAAGAACTGCGGACTATACGGCTCCCGGACCGGCCTGTCGAGCCCTTTTCCCCCGACAGCCCCTTTCTCTCCGGATCCGCCCGGCGAAAGGCCCCGGCGGTTTCCCGCCGGGGCCCTCCCCGATTCAGGCTGCGAACCGGATCAGCCCTTCTTCGCCTTCTTCGCCTTCAGCGCCGCCTGCGCCGCCGCGAGGCGGGCGATCGGCACGCGGAACGGCGAGCAGCTCACATAGTTGAGCCCGCTCTTGAAGCAGAACTCGACCGAGGCGGGATCGCCGCCCTGTTCGCCGCAGATGCCGACCTTGAGGTTCTTGCGAACCTTCCGGCCCTTCGTCACGGACATCTCGATGAGCTGCCCGATGCCGTCCTGATCGATCGTCTGGAACGGATCGGCCGCAAGGATCTTCTTGTCCAGGTAGTGCCCCAGGAAGCCGCCGATGTCGTCGCGGCTGAACCCGAAGCCCATCTGGGTCAGATCGTTCGTGCCGAAGCTGAAGAACTCCGACTCGGCCGCCATGCGGTCGGCCAGCAGCGCCGCGCGCGGAATCTCGATCATCGTCCCGATCATCACGGGGATGTCGCGCACGCCGAACTTCTTGCAGACCTCGGCCTTGATCTTCGCGATCAGGGCCTTCTGGTGCTTGAGTTCGTTGACGTCGCAGGTGACCGGGATCATGATCTCGGGCTTGCACTTCTTCTTGGCCTTGTTGAGCTCGGCCGCGGCCTCGAAGATCGCGCGAACCTGCATCTCGGTCACCTCGGGATAGGTGACGCCGAGGCGGACGCCGCGGTGCCCCATCATCGGGTTGTTCTCGTGCAGCGCCTCGCCGCGCGCCTTGATCGCCTCAGGGGTGATTCCCAGCGCCTTGGCCAGCTCGGCCTGCTTGTCGGCCGCCTGCGGCACGAACTCGTGCAGCGGCGGATCGAGCAGGCGGATGGTGACGGGCAGGCCTTCCATCGCCTCGAGCGTCGCCTTGATGTCCTTCTTCACGAAGGGGAACAACTCGTTCAACGCCGTCCGGCGCTCGGCCTCGCTGCTGCTCAGGATCATCTTCCGGAGCAGGAAGAGGGCGGCATCGGAACCCGCGCCGTAGAACATGTGCTCGGTGCGGAACAGGCCGATGCCCTCCGCGCCGTACGCGCGCGCGATCTTCGCGTCTTCCGGCGTGTCGGCATTCGTGCGGACGCCCAGCGTGCGGAACTTGTCCACGAGCTTCATGAACGCCTGGAACCGCGGATTTTCGGTGGCATCGATCATCTTCACCGAACCCTCGTACACGACACCCTTGGTGCCGTTCAGGGTGACCCACGCGCCTTCGGCGTAGGTCTTGCCGCCGACCGACATCGTCTTGGCGTGCACATCCACGTGGATCTCGCCGGCGCCGACGATGCAGCACTTGCCCCAGCCGCGCGCGACGAGCGCCGCGTGGGAGGTCATGCCGCCGCGGGCCGTCAGGATGCCCTGCGCCACGCGCATACCCTCGATGTCCTCGGGGTTCGTCTCCTCGCGGACGAGGATGACCGTCTTGCCCTTCGCCGCCCACGCCACTGCGTCCTCGGCCGTGAACACGACCTGGCCCGCCGCGCCGCCGGGACCCGCAGGCAGCCCCTTGCCGATGATCGTCGCGGACTTCTCGGCGGTCGGGTCGACGAACGGGTGCAGGAGCTGGTCGAGATGCCCCGGCTCAACGCGCGAGACAACGGCCTTGGCGTCGATCATCCGCTCTTGGAGCATGTCCATCGCCATGTTCAGGGCCGCCGTGCCCGTACGCTTGCCGTTGCGGCACTGGAGCATGTACAGGACGCCGTCCTGGATCGTGAACTCGATGTCCTGCATGTCTTTGAAGTGCTTCTCAAGGCGCGTGCGGATGTCGAATAGCTGCTTGTACAGCTTCGGCA
>CAYXFW010000553.1:0-2684 GCA_964464305.1 uncultured Verrucomicrobiota bacterium | reverse complement strand
ACGAGCGCCGTCGCTTCTTTGAGGGCGTCGCCAAACGGGCCGCGCCGGGCGCACAGCTGACTTCGCTCGCGATCGAGCCGGCGGACATGCAGGACCGCGGCAGCCCGCTCGTGGCCCGCTTCGCCTTCGAGGCCCCGGATCCGGCCGTCCGCGGCGGCGCCTCCGCCCTCGTCTCGCCCCCGGCCTTCGGCAACGCGCTGGGCGTCGTCCACTCCGTGCTCGGCGCCACCGGTCTCGACAAGCGCAAGTATCCGCTGATCACCCCCTACACCTGCGGGGTCCGCGAATCGTTCAAGCTCCGCACGGGCGACTCGCTCGGCGCGGCACGTTCCGCGCCGGAGTTCGCCCCGCTCGACACCGAAATCCTCCGGTGGGCCCCGAAATGGACGTTCCGCAATGGGGTCCTTGAAGGCGGCGCCGAGATGACGCTCAAGGTCGTCGAGTTCTCGCCGGACCAGTACGCCGCGCTCAAAACGTCGCTCAAGTCGATCGAATTCGACCGCCGCAAGCGGGCGGTGATCGAGAACCGCCCCGGCTCAACGACCGCACCGGCCGCGCTCGCCGCCACGCCGGCCGCCCCCGATGCCGATTCGGAAATCCTCGAGGCCGTCACCGACTGCGTCCTCGACGCGGCCGGGGCGGGCACGATCACCAACTCGATGCGCAAGCGCGTGCTGACCTACGCCGGGGTCAAGGCCAACTCCGAGGTGAAGACCGACTTCCTGCCGGTGTGGGACGAGGTCTCGATCCCCCTCGCCCGGGTCATCGCGCCCGACGGAACCGTCCGGACCCTTGCACGGGAGGAAACGAACCTCATGGACCAGCCCTGGTCCGGATCGGCACCGCGCTACCCGCCGGGCCGCACGCTGGTCGCCAGCCTGCCCGGCGTCGCCCAGGGCTCGGTGATCGAGACCACCGTCGCGCAGACCTTCCGCGACCGCCCCTTCTTCAGCGCCTCGTGGTCCTTCGGCGGGTTCAATCCGATCCGGCGCCGCGTCCTCCGCATCCGGGCCCCGACGTCGCTGTCCCTGCGCATCCTCGACCGCACCGCCGGCGCCGTCCGGTTCGCCGAGACGCGCGAGGGCGATTTCGTGGTGAAGACCTGGACCGCCACCAACCTCCCGGCCGCGACCCGTGAGATGTCCATGGCCCCGGATTGGGCCCGCCTGCCCACTGTCTTCGTCAGCACCGGCTCGTGGGACGCCTATGCCGGATCTCTCCGCGCCGTCCTGGAATCGGCTGCGGGCAACGCGCCCGCCGCCACTGCCCGCGCCCGGGAGGCGACCGCCGCCGCAACGAATCGCTTGCAGAAGATCCGCATCCTCCGCGATCTCGTCGACCAGTCCATCCGCGAAGCCGGACCGCCCGTCCCCTACCTCCCGCTCCAGGCGGTCTCGCCGGCGGACGTGACGCTCAAGGACGGCTACGGCAACACCGCCGACTGCGCCGTCCTGCTTCACGCGATGCTGAAGGCTGCGGGGTTCGCGCCCTCGTTTGTTCTTGCGAGTCCCTACGACACCCGCCTGCGGATGCACGCCCCGCTCATCGAGACGCCCCAGCGCGAGCTGTTCCCCTCGGTCCTCGTGCGCGTCGAGGACGATGCCGGCCGCGCCGTGCTGTTGAACGACACCGATCGCTACGCTGATCCGGGCGCCTCGCCGCACCAGGGCCACGACGCGCTGGACCTGTCGACCGGCAAGGTCGGCGCCCTCCCCGCCCCGCCGGAGTTCGAGTCCCGGATGGAGACGGCCATGGCCCTCGACATCGCGGGCGACGGCTCCGCCTCGCTGCGCGTGCGCCGGACGTACCACGGCATGAACAACGCCGACGCGCGGAAGCACTTCAGCGAACTGCCGCCCGAGGAACGCAGCCGGTATCACCAGGAACAGATCGCCGCCATCTCCCAGAACGCCGCGGCCGACGGTCCGCTGGTCACGAAGTTCGACGGCCACCCGGGCACCGAGGAGTTCTCCGTGCGCATCGACCGCTACGCCGTCCGCGACGGCGACCGTCTCTACTTCATCCTCCCCGTGTTCCCGCCCGCCCTGCCCGGCCTGGCGTCAGACGCACGGTCCAGCGCGATCCTGTGGGACGATCCCGTCCGCGACCGCCTCGAGATTGCCGTCCGCGTGCCGGACGGATTCGGGGATTTCGAGATCGTTCCGCCGGACCTCGCATGGAACCGCGCCGGCGTGGGATCCATCGAGACGACAACCCGCCGGGACGCCGGCCTGCGCATCGTCCGCACCCTCAACCTCGCCCCCGCCCTGTTCGAAGCCGGCGAGTATCCCGCGCTGCTGGAACTCGACCGCAACCTGCGCCACTCCCGCATGCGAACCGTCATGGTGAACCGGAACGCAACGCCCTGACGGGTTCCTCGCTGTCTCCAGTGACCGGAAATCCGATGCAAGACCACTCGATGTCGGCTGTCTGCTGTAGCCGGCCGCGTCGAGGCCGGCAAACCAAGCGCTCCGTAGCGCTTGCCCGCCGGGGTCAGCGCCCCCGGCTACAGCGGGCCGCAAGGTTTCATCCCGGCGAGCCACTGAAAACAGCGATGAACCCCCTGACGCCATGCAGCGAGCGAAGGCCGGTGGCGGGGTGCCCATGGATATCGACGGCTACATCGCCGGTTGTTCGCACGATGTCCGGCAAGCCTTGAACCGGCTGCGGCGTGCGATCCGGGG
>CAYXFW010000552.1:0-2694 GCA_964464305.1 uncultured Verrucomicrobiota bacterium | reverse complement strand
AGGAAGTACTCCTGCTCGCAGCCCGCCGTGGCGGACACCAGGCCCGGATCGGAGTTGCCAAACAGCTTCAGGATGCGCTGCGCCTGCGCGTTCAGGGCCTGCATCGAACGCAGCAGCGGGACCTTCTTGTCCAGCGCCTCGCCCGTCCACGAGCAGAAGGCCGTCGGAATGCACAGCGTCGTGCCGTTCGGATTCTCGAGGATGTACGCGGGACTGGTGACGTCCCACGCCGTGTAGCCGCGCGCCTCGAAGGTGGCACGAATGCCGCCCGAGGGGAAGCTCGACGCGTCCGGCTCGCCCTGGATCAGCTGCTTCGCCGAGAACTCGGCCAGCACGCCGCCCTTGCCGTCCGGCTCGAGGAACGAGTCGTGCTTCTCGGCGGTGAGCCCGGTGAGGGGGAAGAACACGTGCGCGTAATGCGTCGCACCTTTCTCGATCGCCCAATCCCGCATCGCGACCGCCACGGCGTCGGCGACCGACACATCGAGCTTGGCGCCGCCGTCGATCGTCCGCCGCATCGCCTTGTACACCGATTTCGGAAGGCGCTCGCGCATGACGTCGTCACTGAAGACATTCGCGCCGAAGATGTCCCTCGCTGGCGTGTCCAGGAAATTGAGCGGCTTCTCGAACGGCCTGTACGTCGTCACCGCCGCGATTGCAGCCTGCCTGGGCTCGTTGCTCCCTCTCATCGATATCCCCTCGTTTCCGCGGATTTCCTCCGCGATACCTGCATCCCCATGCCGACCGCGCCCCCTGGCCCACGGACCAAGGGTGCACCAAGCCGGACTCCAATAATTCTGCTCACAGGATCAGCATGCCTCATGCCAGACGCGATGGCCAGAAGATTTGAATGTGTAGAAGGAGTGGCAACGCAAGCAATTGCAATTGAATTCATTCGGACTGATTTCCATCCATGGCGCGCAGTAGCGTACGAAAATGTATGACTTAACTTTGAAAACGTCATGGATGTATGTTCCGTTCCGCGCCCGCCAGACGCCCCCAGTCGCCCACAGCCCATAGCCCACAGCCTATCGCCAACAGCCCGGAGCCCGCCGCCTACGGCCCACAGCCCACCACCCACAGCCTGCAGCCTATAGCCTACAGCCTTTCCCCCCCGCAGCCTTGATTCCGCGCTCCGGATCGGCCACTGTTGCGCAGCGTTCGCAACCGCGGAGTCGACGCATGAAGATGGATTCCAGTCGCCGGCATTTTCTGAAGGCATCGATGGCGGCCACGCTGGCCACCCCGTTCGCGATCAGCCACGAGGAGCGCAATCTCCGGGCGCAGGCCGCTCCGGTCGCTCCGGCCGCGGCGCCTGCGGGCGGGACCGGCGTGCCGTGCGGCAAGCTGGGAAGCGCGTCGGTAAGCCGCATCATCTGCGGCGGGAACCTGATCAGCGGCTACGCGCACAGCCGCGACCTGGTCTACGTCTCGAAGCTCCTGAAGGCCTACTTCACGGAGGAGAAGATCATGGAGACGTGGGCCCTCTGCGAGGCCCAGGGGATCAACACGATGATCTTCAATCCGTCGGACCGGCGCGCGCTGGAGATCTACCGCAAGTACACGGCGCGGGGCGGAAAGATCCAGTTCATCGCGCAACTCAACGCCACGGCCGAGGCCCGGGATCACGTGATTCAGGAGGCCGTCGATGCCGGCGCGACCGCCGTCCTTCTCGTCGGGAACCTCGGGGACAAGTGGTCGCGCGAGGGCGAGGCCGGCGTGGCGCAGTTCCGCGACTTCGTCGTAAAGGCGCAGGCGCACGAGGTGCCCTGCGGCATCGCGGGCCACGAACTCCGCACGCCCATGGTCTGCGAGAAGGCCGGGGTTGCGCCGGACTTCTATATGAAGACGCTTCACGGCAACAACTACGCCTCGGCGAAGCGGCCGGATCAGACGAAGGACGTCATCGATAACTATGGCCATGGCGGCGACAACTACTGGTGCAAGGACTGCGACGAGACCATCGCCTTCATGAAGGACGTGAAGAAGCCCTGGATCGCCTACAAGGTTCTCGCCGCGGGCGGCCTGTCCCCGAAGATCGGATTCAAGCATGCGTTCCAGAACGGCGCGGACTTCTGCGTCGTCGGCATGTTCGATTTCCAGATCGAAGAAGACGCTTCCATCGCGCGCCAAGTGGTCCAAGCCACCCAATCCCGCCCGCGCCCCTGGATGGCCTGACCCAACCGCCGATAGCCGATAGCCGATAGCCAATCGCCCACAGCCTACAGCCTATAGCCCTTGCCCGGCCTTCGCCCGGCTTGCTTCCGGTCCCCGGATCCGCAACCATCGACCAGCGTTCGCAACCACGGAGTCGATGCATGAAGATGAACTCGAGCCGGCGCCGGTTTCTGAAGGCTTCGATGGCGGCCACGCTGGCCACGCCGTTCGCGATCAGCCACGAGGAACGCAATCTCCGAGCCCAGGCCGCTCCGGCCACTCCCGCCGCGGCGCCTGCAGGCGGGGCCGCCATGCCGTGCGGCAAATTGGGGGGCGCGACGGTCAGCCGTATCATCTGTGGCGGAAACCTGATCACGGGTTACGCGCACAGCCGGGATCTCGTCTACGTTTCGAAGCTCGTGAAGGCCTACTTCTCCGAGGAAAAGATCATGGAGACGTGGGCCCTCTGCGAAAGCCGGGGCATCAACACGATGATCTTCCACCCGTCGGACCGGCGCGCGCTGGAGATCTATCGCA
>CAYXFW010000551.1:0-2694 GCA_964464305.1 uncultured Verrucomicrobiota bacterium | reverse complement strand
AGGCGAAGTTGAGGTCCCGCCACGAGGCTTGGCGCCGCGAAATGGACTCCTGCGAACCGCGCGGCCCCTTCAGGGACTACTGAGAGACACGTTGGCGCCCGCTCCGGGCGCGCTTGTGTTCGCCGGGCTGCCCTGATAGGAATGCGCAGGATGTGCCCGTGCGGGCACGTGGGGCGGCGCGTCGGGTGACCGGGGCGCCGTTTTTCGCAACAAATGCTGTTCAACAGTCTAACGTTCGTCGTCTTCCTCGTGATCGTGTACGGGGGGTGGCGGCTGTTGCCGGGGATCCGGTCGAGGAACATCTGGCTGCTGCTGGCCAGCTACGTCTTCTATGGCGCCTGGGACTGGCGGTTCCTCGGGTTGCTCCTCCTGTCCACCCTCATCGACTACGTGGCCGCCCTGGTGATGTCCGGCGCGCCCCAGGGGCGGCGAAAAGCGGCCCTCGTGACCAGCCTGTGCCTGCAGCTTGGCATGCTCGGCGTCTTCAAGTACCTCGATTTCGGCATCGAATCGATGGTCGCCCTCCTTCGATGGCTCGGCATGAACCCTCATTGGGAAACGGTCGGGCTGATCCTTCCGGTCGGGATTTCGTTCTATACCTTCCAGACCATCAGCTACACGGTGGACGTTTACCGTCGCGTGACGGAGCCGGAGCGAAACTTTCTCAATTTCGCGCTCTACGTCTCCTTCTTCCCGCAACTGGTCGCCGGCCCGATCGAGCAATCGACCAACCTGCTGCCGCAGTTGAAAAAACCGCATTCGGTCTCCCGCGACGACGTCCGCATCGCGTTTCACTGGATCCTGATGGGCTATGCGAAGAAGATGGTGATGGCCGACACCCTCGCGCCGATGGTCAACGCGGTCTTTGCCACTCCGGGATCGTTCGACGGCCTGACGCTCCTGGCCGGCGGGTTGGGGTTCGTCCTGCAGATCTACGGCGATTTCTGCGGCTACACGCTGATCGCCCGCGGGGTCGCCCTCCTCTTCGGGATCCGACTCGTGATGAATTTCCGCCGTCCCTACCTGGCGCTCTCTCCGCGCGACTTCTGGCGTCGCTGGCATCTCAGCCTGTCCACGTGGCTCCGGGACTACCTGTTCTTCCCGCTCGGCGGCAGCCGGTGCGGACGGTGGAAGACGGCGCGCAACCTGATGATCCTGATGCTGCTCGCCGGCCTCTGGCACGGGGCAAGCTGGATTTTCGTTTTCTGGGGCGCCTACCATGGCGTGGCGCTGGTCCTCTGCCAGTTGGTGATTCCCCGGGGTGCCGAGGAGTCCTGGAAGGGATGGAAGCGCCTCGTGGCGATCCTCGTCACCTTCACCATCACGTCGGCCGGATCGATCCTCTTCCGCATCCGCAGCCTGGCTGACCTGAGGGCCTATGCGCACGGGCTGACGGTCTTTGGCCCGATCGGCCCCGCCATGGAGTATGTGCTGCCGGTCCTCGCGTTCGGCACGCTGCTCATGACCTACCACGCGTGGGCCGAGCGGAAGAACGACGAACTGGTTCTGCTTAAGGCGCCGGTCTGGGTCCGTTGGTCGGTGAATGCGTTTCTCCTGCTCGCCCTTGCGCTCTGCGATTCGCAGCAAACCGCCTTCGTCTACTTCCAGTTCTGACCATGAAGCGAATCCTCGTCATCCTGGCCTGTGTGTTCGCGGTGGCCGCCGCGGCCGAAGTGCTGTTGCGCTGCGCGGCGCCGCCGGAGATCTACTTCCGAACCTGGTACAGGAACGGGATCCACCGGCCCGACCCGGTGTACGGATTCCGCTGGACGCCCTGCTATGACGGCCACATGCGGCACCCGGACGGCGTCTACGCGCCCGTGCCGCTGCGGCTGAACGAATACGGGTTCCGCATGCCCGTCACCTCCACGAACGCCGGGCCCGACGCCGTGCGCGTGGCGGTCCTCGGCGGGAGGTCGATGATGTTCTGCTTCGGGCTGCCCGACGCGGAGACGATCCCCGGCCGCATGGCCGCCGTTTCGCCCCGCCCGGTCGTGGTCCAGAACCTCACCCTCGCCGGCGTCGATCTCTACCGCAACTGGCACCTTGCGCGGGAGCAGATCGGGGCGTTCCGGCCGGACGTGATCCTCGTCTGCATGTACAAGCAGGATCCCGCCGCCTTCTTCGAGTTCGCGCCGGAGTTCACCCGGCTCCCGCCGCCGCCGGCGACGGAGGAGGAACTTTTCGTGCTCTGGGACGGCATCGCGGGGGGGCGCAGCCCGATGATCAACCGCCTCGGCCGGCGGCATGACGCAAGCTACGTGGTGTACGGGCTGTGCAACATCGAAGACCGGCTCCTGGATAATTTCGATCGCCTGCAAGGGTGGGTGCGGCGTCGGCAGAAGGCAGGGAAGGCGCCGACGCCGCAGGACGAAGCGCGGTCCCGGAGCCTGGCCGCCTTCCTGCGGCACATCGCCACTTCGCCCGTTTCCGGCGGCGCCGCGGTCGGTGTCGTCCTGCTCCCCCAGCGGAACAAGCCGGCCGGCCTGTACGGGGAGTTCATCGGCCTGCTGCCCCGGGAGATGAGCGCCATCGATGTCCATGCGCGCCTGGCCGGTGAACTCGGGCGTCTCGGGTGGATTGCCGAGAATCACTACGGGCCCAAGCTGGCCGACCGCATCGCCCGGCCCATGATCGAAGAGGCTCTCCGCCTCCACGCCGCATCAGGCAGGTGAGCCCCGGACGGGACGAGGA
>CAYXFW010000550.1:0-2695 GCA_964464305.1 uncultured Verrucomicrobiota bacterium | reverse complement strand
CGGCCCGCCGCCTGCGTCTGGCGTCGCGCCCGGGCGGACGCGCGGTGCTGGCGGCGGCGATGGCCGTCATCGCGGGCATGTTGCTGCCCGAGCGTGCGATCGGCGCGGCAGGGACCGGCATGCGCCGCGCATTCGCGGCCATGGAGCGCGCCGCCCATCCCGCGGTTGTCGCGCACCCGACCGACGCGTCACCGGCCGTAGCGTCGGTACAGCCCCCGCCGACGACGGGGGCACCGGTCCGTTCGCGGATCGATGCCGAACTTCGGGCGGCCCTCGCCGGCTCGCTGGATGTCCACAAGGCGGGTCATCTGGTCGTCTTCGCATGGCTCACCCTCGCGGTGGCGGGCTGCTTCGGCATCCGCCGGGGCGGCCGCGGAGGAGGATCGCCGTGGGCAGCCCTCGGAGGGATTCTGCTGTTCGCGTTTGCCGCCGAGCAACTTCAGTGGCTGACGCTGACGCGGTCGGCGCGGATCGGCGATGTCGGGGTGAATGTTGTCGGTATCGCAACCGGTCTGATTCTCGTGGGGGTGTGGAGGGGACTCCGCAGATCGATGGCGGATCGGGCCGGTGTGAAGATCCGGGCCTGATGCCGTCGGGGTCAGGCCGGTTCGCGGTCCTCCGGCGCCGCGGCATCTGCGGCCGACGGTCCCGAATCGGCAGGGGCGATCACAATCGTGTATTCCCCGCGCCCCTTTCGCGCGGCCAGCGCGTCGCGGAGTTGCAGCGCCGGGCCCTCGACGGTTTCCTCGAATTGCTTCGTCAGCTCACGGCATACGCACACGCGGCGGGCCGGCGCGGTGGTGGCGAGTTCATCGAGCAGGCGGTGGATTCGGAATGGGGACTCGAACAGGACGACGGGTTCGTCCCGGGCCAGGAGCTCCGCCACGCGTCGCGTCCGCGCGCCCGACTTCTGGGGGAGGAAGCCCGCGAAGCTGAAGCCGCCGCTCCCATAGCCGCTCAGCGCCAGCGCCGAGGGCACCGCGGAGGGACCGGGGATCACGAGGACGCGGGAGCCCGAGGCGCGGACGGCCCGGACGATGCGCGCACCGGGATCGGACACGCACGGCATGCCGGAGTCCGTGACAAGGGCGACCGCCTGTCCGCCGGCGATGCGGGCCACGACATCATCCGCCCGCGATGCCTCGGAGAACCGGTGGCACGACATGAGCGGTGTCCGGATCTCGTAGCGATCCAGGAGGCGCCGGCTGATTCGCGTATCCTCGGCCAGAACGAGCGATGCGCCGCGCAGCGTGTCGAGCGCCCGGGCCGAGACATCGCCCAGGTTGCCGATCGGTGTTCCGACGATGTACAGCGCCGCATCCACTATTCGTCCAGTCGCTGCCTCAGCGCGTTGAGTTCGTCGCGGAGGCCCTGCGGAAGCCGGTCGCCGAATGTGGCGAAGTGCTCGTCGATGCTGGCCAGTTCGGCCCGCCACCCCTGGCGGTCGACGCGCAGAAGCTCGGTGAGGTCGGCGGGATCGAGATCCAGCCCGGACATGTCGAGGGCACCGGGCGTGGGCAGGTTTCCGATCGGGGTGCGGACGGCGGAGGCCGCGCCGTCGAGGCGCTCGAAGACCCACTTGAGTACGCGGCAGTTCTCGCCGAAGCCCGGCCAGAGCCACCGGTCGTCGTCGGACTTGCGGAACCAGTTGACGTAGAAGATGCGGGGCAGCTTCTCCGGGGTGGTCTTGCCGGCGATGCGCAGCCAGTGCGCGAAATAGTCGCCCATGTGGTAGCCGCAGAACGGCAGCATGGCCATCGGGTCGCGCCGGAGGACGCCCACCTTCCCGAACGCGGCGGCGGTCATCTCGCTGCCGACGATCGAGCCGAGGAACGTGCCGTGCTGCCAGGAAAGGGCCTCGGTCACGAGCGGAACGATCGAGGCGCGGCGGCCGCCGAACAGGATGGCCGAGATGGGCACGCCGGCGGGATTCTCCCATTCGGGGGCGATGACCGGGCACTGCTTGGCGGGAGTCGTGAACCGCGCGTTCGGATGGGCGCCCTTGCGACCGCAATCCGGGGTCCATTCCATCCCCTGCCAGTCGATCCCCCGGGCGGGCGGGGTGGGGGTCATGCCCTCCCACCACACGCCGTTCTCCGGGGTCAGCACGCAGTTGGTGAAGATCGTGTTGGTGGCGAGCGTGCGCATCGCATTCGGGTTGCTCGCCATGCTGGTGCCCGGGGCGACGCCGAAGAAACCCGCCTCCGGGTTGATCGCATGCAGACGCCCATCCGCAGCGAATTTCATCCAGCAGATGTCGTCGCCCACGGTCTCGACTTTCCACCCCGGGATGGTCGGCTCGAGCATGGCCAGATTGGTCTTGCCGCAGGCCGACGGAAAGGCCGCGGCGATGTACTTCGACACGCCGGCCGGGTTTGTGATCTTGAGGATGAGCATGTGCTCGGCCATCCAGCCCTCGTCCCGGGCCTGAACGGATGCGATGCGCAGGGCGTGACACTTCTTGCCGAGCAGCGCGTTGCCGCCGTAGCCGGAGCCGAAGGACCAGATCTCGCGCGTCTCGGGGAAGTGCGTGATGTACTTGCCGCCGATGTCCGGTGTGCACGGCCACGGCACGTCCTTCTGCCCCGGCGCGAGGGGGGCGCCGACGGAGTGAAGCGCCCGCACGAACTCGCCATCCGGACCCAGCGACTCCAGCACCTGCTGCCGCGTGCGGTCGCGGTCGCGGGCGGCCGGC
>CAYXFW010000549.1:0-2701 GCA_964464305.1 uncultured Verrucomicrobiota bacterium | reverse complement strand
AGGTGGCCGTCCATCTGTTCGAACGTGCCGCGGCGGCCGAGATCGAGGAACGCCGCGTCGCCCGCGGCCTCGAACTGGAGCAGCGCGGAGCCGTGCTGAAAGCCGCGGGTCCAGTCGGTCCAGCCGCGCGCCGTGTAGAGACCGCGCACCGTGAACACCGGCGAGCCGGCGGCCGGGTCGTAGCGCCGCGCGATGCGGTGGATCTTCTCCCCGGACAGATTCCAGAACCGGCCCGCGGCGGCGGCGAGACCGGACGGCGTCAGCGATTCGCGGATCTTCATCGGGCTCCTCAGGCTCCGGCGCGGGTGCACCGCGCCGACGGCTTCGGTACAGGCGGCCCGATCCTACCCGCACCGGTCCCCGCACGCCAGATTCCTGTTCATGCCGCCCGCCCCGTGCGATACTGGCCTGCATGAAACTGGGGAACGGATGGAGACCTTCGCCCGCCGGGGTGGGCGCGTGACGCCGGCTCCGGACCCGGGCGGCCGGCCCGCAACGGTGGCGGAGGACCGGCGGTATGCGCGGGCCGCGATGTGGCTCGTCGCGGCGCTGACCGTCTTCCGCCTCTTCTACTGCACCACGCTGGAACTCGCGGGCGACGAGGCCTATTACTGGCTCTGGTCGAAGCACCCCGACTACGGCTACTACAGCAAGGGACCCGGCATCGCGTGGGCCATCCGTGCGGGCACGGCCCTGCTCGGCGACACGGCGCTCGGCATCCGAAGCCCGGCGGTTCTCCTCTCGGCCCTGTCGTTCGGGCTGCTGTTCGTCATCGCCCGGCGCCTGTACGGCGCGCGCGCCGCATTCTGGACGGTCGCCCTCGGCCAGACGGTCCCGCTCTTCCTCTCGGGCAGCCTGCTGATGACGATCGACCCGCTCAGCGTCTTCTTCTGGCTGGCCGCGGCGGCCGCTTTCCTGGAGGCCGCGGAGACCGACCGGTTCGCCGCATGGACGGCGACCGGGCTCTGCGTCGCGCTCGGCGTCCTCTGCAAGTTCACCAATCTCGCGGAGCTGGCCAGCTTCGCGGCCGTCCTCGCCTGGGTGCCGCGCTGGCGCCCTCGGTTCCGCAGCCCGGGGCTCTGGTGGATGATCCTCCTCGCGGCGGCGGGCCTCGTCCCACCCCTGCTCTGGAACGCGCACCACGGCTGGGTCACTGCCCGGCACCTGGCCGAACGCGGCGCGATCGACCAGCCGTTTCGCGGCGACGTGAAGGAGCTTCTGAAGTTCGTCGGCAGTCAGGCCGCCGTTCTCTCGCCGGTCTACTTCGCCGGTCTGGTGGGCGCGCTGGCGCGGCGGGAATGGCGGGGGCCGCGGGCGGAAACCGTCCGCGTGCTGCTCGGATTCATCGCCCCGCTGCCCCTCCTCTACATGGGGGTCAGCCTCAACGGGGAATCCGAGGCCAACTGGACGGCCCCGGCGCTGGCCCTCTGCCCGGTCTATCTCGCGGGCTCGTGGCTGGCATGGGCGGACGTCCGCCCGGCGCGCCGCCGGACCCTTGCGTGGATCGTGGGCGTCCATGCGGTCCTCGCGGTCACGCTGCACGCGGTCTTCGCCGGACCGTGGATTTTCGGGAGCGACCGCTTCAACCGCATCGGCGGCGCCGCGGACCTCGCCCGGCAGACCGCGGATCTGCAGGCCCGGCATGGGGCGACGTTCCTGCTCGGCGGCGGCTACCAGATGGCGGCGCTCCTGTCCTTCTACGGAGCCGGCCACCCGGAAACATTCATCGCAGACCGGGGCCGCATCGAAAACCAGTTCTCCTTCTGGCCCGGCTACCGGGGGCGTTTCACCGGGCAGTCGGCCCTCCTGATCAGCCGGACCGGCCATGTCCCGCCGGAGTTGCGGGCGCAATTCCGGTCTGTCGAGCCCTTGGGGACGCTGGAACCGGTCTACCGCGGCCGCCGCATGCGACCGCAGCACGTGACCCTCTTGCGCGAACTCCGGCCCGCCAAAGCCGGAAGGAAGAAACCCCCAATTCCTGGGGAATAGGAGCTGAATTTCGCCGACCTGAGAGGCCGCGAGATCCCCCTGTTCCCCTGAAGCAGAACCGGTCTACCGCCGCAAGGCGTGTTGCCAGGGTCCATGCGGCGCAGGCTGGGTCGAATGAACGTTCACGGTGGACCCGGTCCACGAGGACGGCAGAAGAACCCGCGTGTCCGGCGCAACGATATCGATCGGCGGCGGTATCCAGCCGCCGGGAGCCACGACGCGCAGTTGGCCGCCGGGTATTTCCACGTGAAGAGAGGCGAGCCGGTGCGCCGGGATCTGGACCGTCATCTGGACTGCCAATTCCGTAAAGTAACCGTCGGGCTCCGCCCAGAAATTGAGGTGGGGGATCTCCGGTCCGCCGGATGGGATCCAGCCACGGCGCAGCCGGCTACTCGCCATGCCGAACCCCTCCATGCGTCCCGTCACCTGCACGCGGTCCGAGCCGTCGATCAGCAGCTTGACGTCTCCCGCCGGCAGATGGAATTCCATGGCGCACCCCGGCGGTGTGTCCTGGTCGAACGTCCACGACGAGTTGATGTCGCCGTAGTAGGGCGTGGCGAACGCCGAGGCCACGGCAACGCCCATCGCCAGCGCGCCCCAGGCCAGAATCGGGCCGCGCGCCAGGCGCGGGGCCGCCGCAACGGCGTGCGCCCGCCCCGGCAGGTTCAGAATGAAGTAGTACACGACCAGGTTCGCCGCGAAGACGAGGAGC
>CAYXFW010000548.1:0-2702 GCA_964464305.1 uncultured Verrucomicrobiota bacterium | reverse complement strand
TTGATAAGCTGGATGCCGACAAGGACGGCATGAGCGATCGCGACGAGTGGCGAACCGGGACCGATCCGAAGAGCGACAAGTCGCTCCTGCGCGCTTCGGTCACTTCAGCCGCCGCGGACGATCCCGGCCGTGTCGAGATCCTGTTCGAAACCGTTCCCGGGGTCGACTATGAGGTCCAGTCCTCCTGCGACCTCTTCAACTGGGCGCCGGTATCCACCAACTTTTCGGATTCGGCGACGATGCGGGTGCGCGTGGCCCAGCCGGACACCTGCGAGGTCTGGCGTCTGCGCCCCCTGCTCTGAGGCCGCGGGACTACCGGGATGCCATCTCCGCCGCGGCGAGCGCGGTGTCGTAATCGGGCTCCCGTGCGATTTCCCCGACGAGTTCCGCGTGCACGATGCGGTTGGACCGGTCGAGCACGAGAACGGCGCGCGCCAGCAGGCCGGTGAGGGGACCTTCCTCGATGCGGACCCCGTAGTCGCTGCCGAACTTCGGCGACCGGAATGTCGAGAGCGTGACGACATGGGAGAGACCGTCCGCATCGCAGAACCGCTTCTGGGCGAATGGAAGGTCCGCCGAGATGTTGAGAAGCACCGCCTCCTGAAGGCGCGCCACGGCCTCGTTGAACCTGCGGGCGGACGTTGCGCAGACCGAGGTGTCGAGACTCGGGACGATGCTCAGGATCTTGACCCGCCCCGTGAACGCATCGAGGCCCTTCTCGGAAAGATCGGCGGCCGTGAGATGAAACGGCGGGGCCGCATGGCCGACCGCCGGGAGTTCGCCTGCCAAGCGAACCGGGGCGCCCTTGAATGTGACCGTGGACATGATTTGTCCTCCTAACCGGTGTAACCCAGCGCAGGGTACGTCGAAACGGTTGTCTTTCAACCTTCCGCGCCGTAGATTCGCGTGTCCGCGCTTCGGGCGCGGAGGGGAGAATGGACCATGATTCGGGCGAAAGTCGTTGGTGCCGGGGGATATGGCGGAGTTGGCATTGTGGAGTTTCTGCTGGGCCATCCGGAGGCGAAAGTTACGTCGCTGGCCGCTGCGGCGGACGTCGGCATCGCGATGAGCGACCTCTGGCCGCATCTGAAGGGCTTTTGCGACGATCCGATCCTGTCCTACGAGGATCCGCGCGCGCGGGAGCCGGCGGACATTGTCTTCTTCGCGACGCCCGACGGCGTCGGCATGAAGTTCGCCGAGGAGGAGATGAAGCGTGGCGCGAAGATCGTCGACTTCAGCGGCGACTTCCGCTTCGGCGATGTGGTCACATACGACGAATATGCGAAGCGGGCGGGCAAGCCGATCCGGCACTGCGCCCCGCATCTTCTGGATCAATCGGTCTACGGCCTGTCCGAACTCGGCAATCCGCGGCTCAATGCCGATGCGAAGCTCGTCGCGAACGCCGGCTGCTTTGCGGTCAGCGTTCTGCTCGGGCTGGCGCCTGCGGCGAAGCACGGCTTGATCCGGCCGGACCGCGTGATCGCGGACTGCAAGACCGCGATCTCGGGCGCGGGGAAGAAGCCGGCTGCGACCTATCACTATCCCGCGCGCTACGAGAACATGAATGCATACAAGCTGGCCGGGCACCAGCACGTCTGCGAGGTGGAGACCGAACTCAAGCGCATCTCGGGCCGCGATCATCGGATGGTGTTCACGGCGCAGGTGGTTCCCATGTGCCGGGGCATCCTGTCGTGTCTCTACGGCGACCTCCTCGACGGCGTGACGACGGAACAGGTCTTCGAGGCCTACCGCTCGTACCACGCGAAGCATCCGTTCGTTCGGATCTTCGACCGCACGGCGAATGTCGGGACGATCCACGTCCGCGGATCGAATTTCTGCAACCTGACCGTCGACGTGGACGAGCGGACGCGCACGCTCCGCGTCATCTCGCACATCGACAACCTCGTCAAGGGCCAGGCGGGCAATGCGCTCCAGAACATGAACATCATGTTCGGCCTGCCGGAGACGACCGGGTTGATGAAGCCCGGGATGAACCCGTAACTTGAAACTTGAAACTTGGAACTTGAAACTCCTCCTCCTCCTGACACCTGACACCTGAAACCTCCCTCCTCCTCCGTGCCTGCGATTCGACACATCCTCGCCGACATCGGCGTCGTGACGTTGGACATGGATCTTCCGGGCCTTGCGTTCCGGATGGCCGTCGCGTGCGACGGGGCGGTGAAGGGTGGATCCGCGGGGCTGGCGCGCGCATTCTATGAGGACCCGATGCTGGCGGATTACGAATGCGGCCGCGTGGACCGCGGGGCGTTCGTCGACCATTTCCGCGCCAAGCTCGGCTTCCGTGGCGGCCGGGAGGAGTTCGTTGCGATCTGGCGGTCGGCGGTATCGCCCAACCTTCCGATGATCGATTTCTGGCGGTCCCTCGCGGGGCGGGCGGACCTCTGGTACTTCTCGAACACGGGCGAGATGCACGTGCCGTGGATCTACGAGGCCTTTCCCGCGATGGTCGTCCACAAGGGCCATGCGCTGTCGTTCGAACTTGGGGTGATGAAGCCGGATCCTCTCTTCTTCCGCCGGGGCATGGAACGTCTCGGGCTGAGCGCGGAGGAATGTCTCTTCATCGACGACCAGGCGGTCAATTGCGATGCCGCCCGCTCGTGCGGCATCGAGAGCATCCACTACACCACCGCCGACGCGGCCCTGGCCGCGCTGCGGACCCGCCTCGAACTCCCGTAGCGGAC
>CAYXFW010000547.1:0-2723 GCA_964464305.1 uncultured Verrucomicrobiota bacterium | reverse complement strand
TCCTTGGAGTTTGGAGTTTTCCACTTCTCCCTCTTTCTTCGCCGGCGGCCCGGCGAGTTCGAACTCCAGCAACCGGCATTCGATCGGGCCGTTGAACATGGTGGTGATGCGGTCGACCTTGAGGCCGATGCGGCGCGACAGGGCGAGGTTGCCGGTAAAGACGGCGCCGCGGCCGCCGCGGCCGCGTTCGCGCAGGAACCGTCCGATGCGGCGATACTCGGCGGCGAGGTCCGTGCCGGCCCCCACGCGCTCGCCGTACTCGGGGTTCAGGACGAGGAACGGGGCGGGGCCGGGGACGGGACTTTCCATGAAGTCGCAGGCCGACAAGTCGATGAACGGCTCCACCCCCGCCGCACGGGCATTGACGCGCGTGGCCTCGACGGCTGCGGGATCGCGGTCGCTGGCGACGATGGGCACGCCGGGTGACGGGAGCGCCGCGCGGAGGGCCTCCTCCCGCTCGGCGCGCCACGCGTCGGGCTCGAACCCGCGAAGGCACATGAAGGCGAACCGGGCGCGCAGGAGGCCCGGCGCGCGGCGCATCGCAATCCACGCGGCCTCGATGGCGAGCGTCCCGCTGCCGCACATGGGGTTGGCGAGCGGCCGCTCGCCGTGCCAGCCGGCCGTGAGCAGGACGCCCGCGGCGAGCGACTCGCGCATCGGGGCGGCGACGGACAGCCGGCGGTACCCGCGGAACGAGAGCGGGATGCCCGAAGTGTCCAGGAACACACGGCAATCGCCGCCGCGCCAGAGGACGAAGATGCAGGCGCCGCGCGGTTCGGAACCGGAATCCGGCCGCATCCCGCAGGCATCCCGCATGCGGTCCACGACGGCATCCTTGCACTTCAGCGCGGCCAGGCGGCCGCCGGGGCCGGCGTCCGGCGCGTCCGACGACGCCCGCACGGTGATGGGGTGTTCCGGCAGGAGGAAGTTCTCCCACGGCAGGGCGGCGCATCCGCGGTACACGTCCTCCGTCGTCGCGGCATGGAACGCCCGGAGGCGCCAGAGCACGCGGTGTCCGGTGCGCAGATGGAGGTTCAGGAGGCGGCAGAGGGACAGCGGACCGGCCGTTTCCACGGCGGTTTCGAACGTCGCGCGCACGGGGAGCCCGAGCCGTTCGATCTCGCCGGCGAGCGCCGGGGCGAGCCCGGTGGCGCAGGTCACGAGGATCGGCGCGGTCGCGGCGTCGCGCGAACGGCTCCGTTCCGTTCTTGACCCCGTGTTCCCCGCTTCCGTATGGTGCGGGGGATGAACAAGCCTTTGGCGCATGTGCTCCTGGTTGCGGCCACCTTCTGGGCGGCGGCGCCGGTTCCGGTCCCGGCGGCGGATCCACCCTATCAGGAAGTGCAGCACCGTGAAAGCTGGCTGGGCTCGCTGTTCCTGCGCCCGGCCCGGAAGACGCCGGCGGACCAGCTTGCGTACGCGCGCTCGTTGCGCGATGCGAACAGCCTCCGCCGGGCCAAGAGCCATTACCACGCTCTCGTCGCGACATGGCCGGCTTCGCCCGAGGCCGCGGTGGCGCAGTACGAGTGGGCCCGGATCCTCGAGGCGCAGGACGACCCCGTCGCGGCCTTCGACCAGTACCAGTCGCTGATCGACCGCTTTCCGGGGCGGTTCGACTTCGCCGACGTGACCCGGCGCCAGACCGTGATGGCCGAACGCATGGCCACCCACCGTTCGCTGTCATTCCTGTTCGGCGGATTCAGCTCGCCCGACCGCGCCCTGCCGATGTACGAGCGGATTCTGACGAATGCGCCCACCTGGCCCGGCGCGCCGGCCATCCGGACCCGCATGGGCGAGATCCTGGAGGCCGGCGGCGACCTCGCCCAGGCGGCCGCGGCGTATTCGGACGTCCTCTACCGCCATGGCGACACCCCGTGGGCCGAGAAGGCCGGCGCGCGGCGTATCGAGTGCCTCATCCGCCTCTCCGAGAAGGCCCCGAACAACACGCGCGCACTCGACGAGGCCTGGGTGGCCACGGTGGATTACCTGACCCGGTTCCCCGCGTCCGAAGGCGCCCCGCTCATCCAACTCCGCCGCGACGCGCTCCTGCGCCGGCGCGCGGAGGGCGCCTACGAGGCCGCCCGCTACTACGACCGGCAGAAGCGCAAGCCCGAGGTCGTCCGCACCGCCTACGAGCGCTTTCTCGCCCAGTATCCCAATTCGCAGTGGACGATGACCGTCAAGCGCCGGATCGAGGAACTCTCGCCGGCCAAGGAGCCGACCCCATGACCTGTTTCCGGGCGCACCGCGCCGTTCTTACCGCCCTGCTCGCCAGTGCCGCCGCGCTGCCGTGGACCGGCTGCATCGGCTACCGGCTCGGATCCTCCCTGCCGGGCAACATCCGCACCGTCCAGGTCCCGGTGTTCCAGAACCGGACGGGCGAACCGATGATCGAAGCGGACATCACGCGCGAGGTGATCGGGGCCATCCAACGCGACACCACCTTCACCGTGATGCGGAGCAGCCAGCCGGCCGACGCCGTGCTGCACGTCACGTTGATCCGCTTCCTGATGGCGCCCGTCGCCTACCAGTCCGAGCAGAATTCGCGGGCGGACACCTATCGCATGACCATCGCCGCCTCGTACAAGCTGGTTCACAGCGTGACCGGGAAGATCCTCTCCCAGCATGCGTGGGTGCACGGCGAGGCCATCGTTCCGATCGTCGGGGACATGACCTCGAGCAAGCTCGCGGCCCTTCCCGAGGCCTCGCAGGAACTGGCCCGC
>CAYXFW010000546.1:0-2723 GCA_964464305.1 uncultured Verrucomicrobiota bacterium | reverse complement strand
GTCCGGGGGCACGCGAATGCCCTCGCCGTGGGGCCAGGACGGCGGCTGGGTCCAGGTTGCGGCGGCGATCGCGGTGGAAGCCCTCCGGCCGTCCGCAAGTTCCATCTCGATCCAGAGGCGCCGGATCTTGAAACAATCGCCCTTCGGATTCGGGATCTCGAGCCGGTTGCGACGGCCGAGGGACTCGATCGCGGCCCGACTGAGTTCCACGCGGGCCGGGGCCGACCATGTGTTGCGCCGCTCGTCGCCGCCGGCGGCAGCCATGGGGCCGGTGTCGATGCCATTCACGAGGGCCCGGGTCTCGTACGGGCCCGGGCCCTGCAATCCCTGTCCCTCGTACCGGAGCCATGCGTGCGTGGCGCCGCGGACGAGCAACGGCGTCAATCCGGTGCAGGGGTGGGGCGGGGGTTCGGTGCGGAGGACTTCCGGATTGTCGGCGCGAAGGCGGCGCAGTTGCGCCTCGCGGCTCTCGAAGCGCAGGTCCGCCCAGCAGGCCCAGTCCCCGCCGGTGTGGTCGCGCGGCCCGGCGTCCGAGATCAGTTGGATGCGGACGTCCTGTCCTGCCCATGCGGAAAGGTCCGCCTCGATCGGGACCCACGCGTGGTTCGTGACGGTCACCCGCGCGGCCTCGTGGGAGGCGCCGTTGGCGTCGAGGACGACCACACGGTAGAGAATGCCGTCGCCCGGATCGCTTCCGTCGCCCTTGCCGACCCGCGCGCGGAAGGCGGCGGCCGGACTTCCGGGCAGACGAACGGCGGGAAGCCTGGCGTAGGCATACCCCGCGCCCCCGGCGTACGGGGGGTGCATCCCGATCCCGTTCTTCTCGACGCCGCCGCATGCGATCGTTTGCCGGCTCACGTGCGCCTTGGATGCGCCCATGTCGGGGGTTTCGGGGGCGCCGCGCAGCGCCATTCCGGTCTCAAACCCTTCCGGCACGTCGGCGAGGGTCACGATGTCGCGCGTGGTGCGCAGACCCAGGGGGAAGGCGAGAGACAGGCCGCCGCTGGCAACGGCGACATTCCAGCAGACGGCGTCCTCGCGAGCCGGAGGGCCGAGATCGAAACGGAGCGAACCGGTTCGGCCGGGTTTCAGCCGGATGCGCGCCCGGTGCGGCCCCGCCGCCACGTCGAAATCGGCGGCATCCGGCGCGTGAGAGGTCAACGAAACGGCCAGCGTGTTGCCGTCCAACGCCACCACGGCGTCGGCCAGCGGGACGACGGTGAAGTCGATCCACGCGCCTTCCAGGGAATACCAGAGCCGCTGTCCGGGCCGTGCATCGGCAGGGATCCGCACCTCATGCGACTCGCGGCCGCGCACGACGACGGTCTCGCCGGGTACCACCGCGTCGCGCGGACAGGCCAGCCCGCTGCCGGCGACGGCGCCCGGCGCGAGCCGGTAGCTGAAGGCATTTGTCACCGGCACGACAAACGTGAGCCCGCGCGACCGGCGCAGCGTCGCGGGGCCCAGTTCGCGGTTGTCGCGGTCGAGGGCGACGGCGGAGCCCGCTTCGAGCCCGAAGCCGCAGTCGGCGCCGCCGACCGGGATGATCTCCGCGCCGCCGCCGGGCAGCAGCCGGCAGATGCCGATGCCGTCCGATGCGGCCCTGGCGAAGCGCGCGAAGTGTCCGCGCCCGTCGACGTACAGGTAGGCCGGCGTCGCGGCGTAGTCAGCCCGGCGACCGTTGATGTCGCCGCTGCAGACCTCGATCGTGCCGTCCTCCGTCCATCCCGCGTAGCCGTCCGGCGGGAGATCGATGCGCCGTCCGAAAGCCTCGCCTCGCATCCTCTGGTCCGGGTGACCGTTGACGGCGGTGAGGGTGCCGTCCGTGTAGCGCGTGACGATCTGCGAGCGCCGGTACGCGCCGGACGCGACCGCGGCGGTGGTGTCGAGCAGCCGGCCGGCCGCGTTGGCATACCGGATCGAATCGGCGGAGGCGAGGCAATAGCGGCTGTGGAGCTGCTGGAGCATATAGTAACTGCGCAGCGCGTTCGGCATCCCGCCTTCGAAGGTCAGGAATCCCGAATGCCCGAATGCGACGGTGGCCGCGAGGAAATGGTCGAGCCATCCGTCGTCGCCCGCCAGCGTGCGCCGTCCGCGCCGGATGTCCCCGGCGAAAAACATGTCCGGGTTGCCCATGCCGAAGTTGCAGCCCAGGTCGTGGAGACGCCGCAGGTCGAAGTCGACAAGCCAGGGGTTCTCCGCCGGACGGTAGCGCTGGTCCTGCGCGTAGTTGCCGTCCGTGAGTCCGCAGTAGATCGCGTGATTGTTGCCCTCGGAGTAGACCGGTCCGCCCCATGCCTTCTTCTGCAGCAGCATGATCTCGCCATAGGCGTGGAACGTCGCGGCGAAGGTGCCGGCGCCGGGCACCCGGGCGTCGTAGTCGACGCGGTCCCACGGTGCGACCGCGGTGTGAACGTCACAATAGGCGGTGCTGAACCGGAATTTGCGCTGGATCTCCGGCGCGAGACGTTCGCAGAACTCGACGGCGCGGGCCGGCTTGGGCGCGTAGCAGCGCATCCATGCGCCCTGAAGCTGGTTTTCGGGCGTGCGCGCGATGAGGTCGGGTGTCCAGAATCCGTTGACCGGCGCAAAGTCGGTGAAGTTGTTGTACGGCCCGTAGACGAAGCCGAGTTCGTCCTGCATGAGCCGCGCGTACCGGAACTGTCCTTCGTCGCCTCCCTTGCCGGGCGCGGCGCGCGTGCGGAACGTGAAGCTCTCGCCGC
>CAYXFW010000545.1:0-2732 GCA_964464305.1 uncultured Verrucomicrobiota bacterium | reverse complement strand
TGATCACCGCGGGGATGGTCTCCGAGGACGAGATCCGCACCTTCATGAAGGGCAGAAACATCGTATGGCGCGACTGGGTCTGGACGCAGGCCGGATGCCACATCCTCGCCGCCCACAAGCCAAACCTGCTGCTCTTCCACCTGCTCGGCACCGATGCCGTCAACCACGAATACGGCCCGGGAACCACCGCCAGCTTCAGCGCCTACGCCTACACCGACCGCTTCATCGGCGACCTGCTCGCCGCCGTCGATCGCGCCGGTCTGCGCGAGCGGGCAACGGTCATCGTCACCACGGACCACGGGTTCAAGAAGGTGAGGAAGGTCATCTACCCGAACGTTGCGCTCCGCCAGGCCGGACTGATCCAGCTCAAGGACGGCAAGGTGGAAAGCTGCGCCGTTTCCGCCGTTCCGCAGGGCGGGCTCGCCTTCGTCTACGTCAACGATCCAGCCCGGCGCGCCGAACTGCTGCCCCAGTTGAAGAAGACGTTGGCCGCGCTCGAAGGCGTCGCGCAGGTCGTGGACGGGACCGACGGCCCGAGCCTCGGGATGCCCACGCCCGCGGAAAACCAGGCCATGGGCGACCTCGTCCTGTTCGCCAAGGCCGGCTATGCCTTCAAGGACAACGCCGCCGGCGAGGCGCTCGTCGCGGATTCCGGGAACTACGCGGGGACGCACGGCTACCTCGCGACCGACCCCGAACTCGACGGCGTCCTGATCGCATGGGGCTACGGCATTCAGCCCGGCGTCCGCCTTCCGCGCATCGCCAACGTGGACGTGGCGCCGACCCTCGCCGAACTCCTTGGCGTCCGGATGCCGCCAACCGACGGCCGGATCCTCCGCGAGCTCCTCCGCTAGCCATATGGATGCGCTTCGCCCTCCCGATTCGCGCGCGTGTCCGGCCCTGCCTCCACGAAGATGGCCCTGCGTCCATGCGACGGCTGCGATTGCGGGCATGCTCTGGGCAGCGACGGCGGGCGCCGTCGTGCCGGACCCCGTCTTCTACCTGCCCTTCGACGGCGGCGACAGCGCGGCGATCGCCGGGGGCGCGGGCGAGCCCGTCCGGCAGCGCATCGCGGACGCGGACACCATCCTGGAGCTTCTGGCACTCCGGCGCGCGCGGTTCGTGCCGGGGCGCGTCGGGCAGGGCATCGACATCGGGGAGCAGCCGCTCGTCTACGAGTGCGCCGGCAATTTCCGCGCGGACGAGGGCACGGCCAGCTTCTGGGTCAACCCGGACTGGCCCGGAGACAGCAAGACCGTCTACAGCACGCTGTTCGGCGCCGCGAACTGGGGCATGGTCTACAAGTACGAGAACCAGAGTTCGCTGACATTCGGCACGGCGCGACCGGAGAAGGATCTGTACTACGACTGCGGCGGCGGCGACCTCCGCGCGTGGCGGCCAGGGCAATGGCATCATGTCGCGGTCAGCTGGTCGCGGCAGCAGAACGTCCGCCGCCTCTACATCGACGGCGCGCCGATCCGGAGCGGGCCCTTCCCCTTCGCCCGCGCGGTGACGAACGGTCCGCTGTTCGTGGGCGCCGGGTGCACGATGTATCCCGGACTCACGGCGCACGCCAAGTTCGACGAGTTCGCGCTGTGGAGCCAGCCCCTGGACGCGGCCGCGATCGGCGAGCTGTTCGCACTCGGCCAGGCGGGCCGGCCGCTCCGGGACGCCGCAAAGGGGGCTTCGGACGCCAGCGACCGTGGCTTCCGCCCGACGATGGGTCTCTCCCCCGCCCCGCCCGATCCCAACGAGCCGCAGACGACCCGGTCCGGTTCGCGCACGCAGGTCTCGCTGAACGGTTGGTGGTCGGTGCTGCCGGCCGAGCGCGAACCGGTGACGCTGCCGGCCACCGGCTGGGGATTGACCCGCGTGCCGGGGTATTGGACCGCTCCGCGTGCCTGCCTTGCGCCGGATGGACGGACCGGCGGGCCCTGGCACCAAGCGCTCTCGAAATGCTGGGTCGCCTATCACCAGCGTTCGTTCACCGCCGACCCGGCATGGCGGACCGGGCAGGTTCTCCTGCAGGTGGACGGCGTGGACGGGCTGGCGCAGGTGTTCGTCAACGACACGCCGCTCGGCTGGCTGGGCGCCTGGGAGCCGGAGGTCTTCAACGTCGGCCCCCACCTCAAGTATGGCGTCGCGAATACGGTCACGATCGCCCTGCAAACGCGCGGGGGAAGTCGCAAGGCGGGCATCTACGGCGACGTGCGCCTGTGCGTGCTGCCGGGCGCCATGCTCCACGATGTCACCCTGCGGCCGCTGGCGGAGACGGGCGGGCTCGAGGTCAACTTCGGGGTCTGGAACCCGGGGTCAGCCCGGGACGCGACGCTGGAGGTTGAGGTCCGGGCGAAGACCGACCCCGCCAGGGTCGTCCGGCGTTTCACGCACGCATGCACGCTGATGCCCGCCGGAAAATCGCCCGCGATCCTCGGGGGCCTGCAGCGGGTGCCCCGGACCTTCGAGTGGCCCGACGCCCACCGGTGGGCTCCCGACGATCCCTTTCTCTACGTATTCACCGCCCGCCTCCGCGAGGGGGATGCGGTCGTCGACGAACTGCCGGCCCGGCGCTTCGGTTTCCGGGAGTTCACGTGTCGCGGGGGGGATTTCCTTCTCAACGGGAAGCCCTGTCACCTGCGGGGGCACCAGATCGATCTGGGGTGGTCCGACCAGATGGACCGCGTCCTCGAGCTGAAAGCTGCGGGCATGAACGCGCTGGAGCTTTCCGGACC
>CAYXFW010000544.1:0-2748 GCA_964464305.1 uncultured Verrucomicrobiota bacterium | reverse complement strand
GCCATATGCGGAGCGGAGGGCGGAGTGCGCCAACGCTCGACCTCGATCTCGACGCCGAGGAATCGGATTCGCTCGATTCGCTCGTCAAGGTCTTCTGGACCATCGAAGAGGCGCTCGGCGACGATCGCAAGGTGGTCCGTCTGCCGTGCCGGCTGTTCCTCGAGAATCTACCCGAGCCCCTCCGCGGCCCGCGCTGGAGCGCGGTCGGGTTTCCCGAGGTCGTGGTCGAGGTGGACCCGTGGGATCTCCTTTGCAAAATCAAGATGGGACGGGTGACCTATCCGTTGGCGCGCATCCTCGCGGATATTCCGGCGGGATGGATGTCCGGCGCCCCGGATGCCGAAGTTCCTCTCGATGCCGCCCAGGTACTGGCCGCCCTGCCCGAACATCTCCGCGCCGCCCTGGTGTGATGCGACGAATGCGATTTCGGATCCATCCGGCCCACGCGTTCCTCCTGACGATTGCCCTGCTCTCTGCCGCATTCGCGGCGGAACCCGCCGATCCCGTCCGCGCCGCCGGTCCCGCCGTGACCAACCGGTTCGAGGCCGAAATCCGCGCCATGGCCCGCCGAGACGCCACGAACCCTCCGCCCGCCGAACCCATCCTGTTCACGGGAAGTTCCAGCATCCGCCTCTGGAAGACCCTGAAGGAGGACTTTCCCGGTCTCCCTGTGGTGAACAACGGGTTCGGCGGCGCCCGGATGGTCGACCTCCTGCCCGCGTTCGACCGGGTCATCGCCCCGTACAAGCCGCCTGTGCTGATCGTGTACTGCGGCGAGAACGACCTCGGCAAGGGCCGGGACCCGAACTCGAGAAGCCGGGATCCCATCGAGACGGCCGACGACTTCGTCGAGCTGTTCCGCCGCTGCCGCGCCCTGAGGCCGGACATGAAGATCGCCGTCATCCCGATGAAACCGTCCATCCGCCGCTGGGCGCACTGGTACGAGATGAAGCTCGGCAACGCCCGGATCGCCGAACACTGCGCCGCCGCGGGCGTCGAGATGATCGACATCGTCACACCCATGCTCGGCCCCGACGGACTCCCCCGCCCCGAACTCTTCGTCGCCGACAAGCTCCACATGAGCGACGCCGGCTACCGCATCTGGACCCGTCTCGTCACCGAATGGCTCGCCCGCCAGGGCATCCGCCCCACCCCGGCCCCGTAGTTTGGTCGACATTCCGCGGTCGAATATCGAACACCGGAGGCGGGACCGGGTTTCCGCTTTGCGTTGAGATCCCGGAGACGGGTATCCTTTCCCACTCATGTCCACATCTGCGTACATCATCGGAGGCCTTGCGGCGTTCCTGATCGGGTTGGCGAAGTGCGGGGTGCCGGGGCTGGGGATCATGGCCGTGCCGCTGATGGCGGCGGTGTTCCCGGCGCGGGAATCGGTCGGGGCGCTGCTGCCGATCCTCATCGCAGGCGACCTGATCGCCATCGCCTTCTTCCGGCGCCAGGCGATGTGGTCATGGATCCTGCGGCTGGCCCCATGGGTCGCCGTGGGCCTCGCGCTGGGCGCGTGGTGGCTGAAGGGGCTGGACGACGAGGCCCTGCGACGCGTCCTCGGCCTCCTTGTTCTGGCGATGCTGGCGTTGGACCTCGTCCGCCGCCGCATGAACTGGGAACGGATGGCCTCGCACCCGGTCTACACCGCCGGGATCGGCATTGTCGCGGGCGCCGCCACCACGCTGGGCAATGCCGCGGGCCCGGTGATGAACATCTACCTCCTCGGCCGGCGCCTGCCGAAGGATCTCTTCGTCGGAACGGCGGCGTGGTTCTTCTTCCTCGTCAACCTGACCAAGGTCCCGGTGTTCTTCGGCCAGGCCATGCTGACGCGGGAACTTCTCGTCTTCGACCTGTGCGTGATCCCGTTCGTCGGACTGGGCGCATGGGCGGGCCGGGGAATGCTCCATCGAATGCCCGAACGCGCCTTTCACCGGATCGTCTTCGCCCTGACGGCGGCCGGGGCGCTGCGCCTGCTGTTCTGATCCGCTATGGCGTCTGCGCGGGCGCGGTGCATCGCGCCGCCAGGTCCTTTGCGCTCCATCGGCCGGGGTGAACGACGACGCGATACCGCAGGGGCATCGACGCGCCGGCCGCGACGGTGACGGGGCCGTTGAACAGGATGCCCGGACCGTGAAGTCCATACGTCTTCGCCGGATCCAGCCGCAGGAACCACGGCGTCGGATGACCGCAATTCCCGGCATGATCGAAGATCGCGACTCCCGCGGGACCGCCGTCGAGCATGCCGCTGAAATCCAGCGCACGCGCCGGCTCCCCGTGCGCCGCCAGACCCGTCCGGCCGGAATCGCTCACCGCCTCCCAATCCTTCAACTCCGCGGCCACGCGCCAGAGCAGACCGCCATACCCGCCGCCCTTCCGCGCCGGATCGACAGGCGTGGCCTCGAGAACGGCCGGCGACGCCCCCGCCGTGAAGACGCCCTCCCATTCGATCGCGTAGGAACCGTCCGCGGCCGGCGGGGTCACATCGAGGACGCGCCGCTCGGTCAGCACGGGCGCCTGGCCGGGGGGCGCATACACGAGGTCCATGGCGATGCGCGCCGAGAAGTCCGGCCGCGCCTCGACGACCACGTTGCTCCACAGAGTGAGCCCCGCAGGCTTGCCGGTCGCCTTGTCCTCTTCCCAGTAGTTCACCTTGTTGATGAACTTCCATGAGAACCACAACCCACGATGCCACGGGTGGTCCGCCGGCCGGTCCCACGTCATGGAACTTCCGCCCTGAAGCGT
>CAYXFW010000543.1:0-2755 GCA_964464305.1 uncultured Verrucomicrobiota bacterium | reverse complement strand
ATCCCTTCAACATCGCGATCGCTTCGCCGATGGCGGGATTCCACGCCGGACTTCTCTCGGGCGCCACGGGGAAGTAGAGACCGTAAATCTTCAGGCCCTTCTCGCGGTAGACCCGTATCCACGACGCGAGATCCTTGTTGTCCGTGTAGTTGTAGCTGCAGCCGTCGTAGCCCAGCTCCTTCAGGGTCGCGGCCTGTTTCTCCGGCGGCCACACGCCGCGGCCCACGCCATTGTCGAACGCGAAGAACTCCCACTCCACCGCGTGCGCCATCCCCGCCGCCAAGAGGGCGGCCAGCAGGATCCCCCGGCCCCGCATCTTTGATCGTCCGGTCATCGCACCACCTCCACGCCGGGATGACCCGGTTTCGCGACGATTCTGCGCCCGACCCGGGGGCGGACGCAACCGCGGAGTTGTAGAACATTGGCGCGCCGCGGTCTCATTCCTCCCGCACGAACGCGCCGTTCCCGGACGTGCCGGCGTAGAGGCGGCGCGGATCGTGCGGATCGACGGCCAGGCACGCCGCCTTCGTGCACGTCAACCGCGGCGTGTTGAGCGACGCCCACGTGCGGCCGCCGTCGCGCGAGACCTGCACACCGCTGCCGAGCGCCTCGTCGTGATACGGGTGGTCCATGCCGCCGGCGTACACGACATCCGCATTCTTTGGATCGGCCGCCACGGAATCGATGAACCGGTCCTCCAGCACGCGCATCCACGTCGCCCCGCCATCGCGGGAGACGAACACGCCGCCCGGGTGGAGCTTGCGGTCAAGATATCGCTCGCGAACGGCGACGTAGATCCGGCGCGGATCGGACGGACACACGGCAAGATCCCGTGGGTCCGGCGGGGCAAATCCGCCGTCGAGACGCCGCCACGCATGTCCCCCACCCTCGCTGCGGAAGAGCCCGCCCGGAGCCCCCGCGCCGGCGGCGAGGAGAACGTAGACGGCGCCCGCCTCCTTCGGATGGATCGCGAGGCCGCGGATCTCCGCCGCGTGGAGGCCGTCGCTGCGCGGAGACCAGCGGGCGCCGCCGTTGTCCGACACGAACACGCCATGCCCGTTCACGCCGGCGTAGAGGCGCCGAGTCCCGGCGGGGCTGGAGGGATCGACGACGAGATGCCGCGTCTGGCCGTTCGGCAGGCCCGTCGCAGGTTCGCCCACGACCCGCCACGTCACGCCGTCGTCGTCCGACCTGCAGATGTCGCCCTCGTTGCGGTTCCACCACCCCGTCCCGGCCCAGGCGATCCGCGGATCGTCCGGATCGAAGGCGACCGTGAACGTGTTGCCGCTGCATTTCATGCCGTCCACCGTGCGGGCGAGCGTGCGGCCCCCGTCCCACGTTTGCAGCAACCCGATGTCGGCGTAGCACAAGAAGAGCCGCCCGGGGTCGCGCGGGTGGACGACGATCCGGTTGACACAGGTCACCTCGAGGCCGGTGCCGCTCCAGAAGTTCGTCACGCCGTCCGGCGCCCCTCGAGGCCGCTCCGCCAGGCGCGTGTAGGCCTGCGTCCAGGAATCGCCGCCGTCGCCGCTGCGGAAGATGTAGCCCGAGGTGCTGAACCAGACGTTCCGCGGCTCCCGACCGTCCATCGCGAACCCCATGACGCTCGGGCCCCACTGCGTGATCCAACCGCCCTGCAAGGTGGCGGACCCCTCCTTCAGCGTCCGCTGGCGCGTCACACACCCCCAGTGCCGGCCCCCGTCGACGCTGCGATAGACCCCGGCCGAGACCCATGCGCGATCGCCGGCATAGACGATGTCGGGGTTCTCCGGATGCACGAGGAGACGGTCGACGTTCGAGGTCATCCGCTCCGGCGCACCGGGCTTTCCGACGATCTGTCCGAGCCCCTCGCACCGGGGCTGCCAGGACTCCCCGCCGTCGTCCGACCGGTACACCCCGCCCTGCCACGGCTGCACACCCGGCTCGCCCTCCAGCGTCAGGTACATCGCCTCCGGCCGCGCCGCGCAGAGTGCCACGCGGTTCACGCGCGGATGCGGAAGCCCGTTGGTCAGCGGACGCCAGGTCGCCCCGTCGTCATCGCTCCGATAGAGGCCGCGATGCGTCGCGGCGAAGAGGCGGCCGGTGACGGAGGGGTGAGGCAGGATGGTTGCGACGATCGCGTCCGCCGCCATCCCTCCGCCGCCCGGGTTCGCCCGACGCCAATGCCCGCCTCCGTCGTCCGTCCGCCAAATGGCGCCGGCCCCACCTTTGTTCCAGCGCGGCCGGCCGATGCCGGCGTAGAGCGTATCCGTGCGGTGCGGGTCGATCGCGAGCGCGCCGATCGGCGCACTGAAGCGGTGGCGGTCCGGCGGCGGAAAGCCGTCGCGTTGCACGGTCCAGGTCCGGCCGCCGTCGAGCGACTTGTGGACTCCGCCCTCGGTGCCGAGATAGAGGACCGCGGAATCGCGCGGATGCGGCACAATGCACTCGACGTAGAGATCGCGCAGACCCGTGTTGTGGATGTTCCACGTCGCGCCGGCGTCCTCCGACCGGTAGAAGCCCCCGACGTCGCAGCCGGCGAACACCACGCGCGAGTCGTGAGGGCTGACCGCCATGCAGGGAAGCCACCCTCCCCCGCCCGGCCCGAAGTTGTGCCAGTCGCCCGCCCACGCCCCGGCCGCACCGATCGCAAGCAGCAGGCCCGTCCACCCTCCGTGTGCCTTCATGACGCGCAGAATAGGAACCGACCACGCTCGGCGCAACCGGGAGAGCGTCCCACATCCTCGCTTAGCCGGATCTACGCGGAAGAAGCCGT
>CAYXFW010000542.1:0-2757 GCA_964464305.1 uncultured Verrucomicrobiota bacterium | reverse complement strand
TACGGAGCGCTATGGAGAAGATCAGGGCATGGATCGGCCGGGTGCGCGCCTTCTTCGGGGAGGTGCAGGCGGAGCTCAAGAAATGCTCCTGGCCGACGGGCGGGGAACTGCTCGGGTCGACCATGGTCGTGATCGTATCCGTGGTTTTGTTGAGCACGTTCGTGGCGTTGAGTGACGGGGCGATCATCCTCATCCTGCAGGCGATCCTGCCCAGCTAGACCGGGGCGGCGCGAGGGAATCATGGAAAAGCAGTGGTTTGTATTGCATACGCTGTCCGGACAGGAAAACCGCGTCAAGGAGAGCATCGAGCGCCGCGCGAAGATCGAGGACATGCAGGAGTACGTCGGCGAGGTCCTGGTGCCGACCGAGCGGGTGACGGAGACGAAGAGCAACCGTCGCACGACGACCGTGAAGAAGTTCTTCCCGGGGTACGTCCTGATCAACCTGGCGCTGTACGACGCGCAGAAGAACCTGGCGGAGCGGGCGTGGTACTTCGTCCAGGAAACGCCGGGCATCATCGGGTTCGTCGGCGGGGAACGGCCGGTGCCGTTGCGGCCGAGCGAGATCGATACGATTCTTTCGCAGGTGGAGGAGAAGAAGGACAAGGTCCGTCCGAAGGTGATGTTCGAGCCGGGTGAAACGGTGACGATCACGGACGGTCCGTTCCAGAGTTTCAGCGGCGTGGTGGAGGAGGTCGACCCGGAGCACGGCAAACTGAAGGTTTCCGTCTCGATTTTCGGTCGGTCGACCCCTGTCGAGCTCGAGTATTCGCAGGTGGAGCGGGCGTAATCCGCCCGGTGGAGCACTATGGCGAAGAAAGTTACAGGCGTCATCCGGTTGCAGATTCCGGCGGGGCAGGCGAATCCCGCGCCGCCCGTGGGGCCCGCCCTCGGCCAGCAGGGCGTGAACATCATGGAGTTCTGCAAGCAGTTCAACGCGGCGACTGCGAGCCAGGCCGGGCTCGTGATCCCCGTGGTGATCACCGTCTTTCAGGACAAGTCGTTCACGTTCATCACGAAGAGTCCTCCCGCATCGATCCTGCTCAAGCGCGCGGCAGGGATTGCGAAGGGATCGGGCGTGCCGAACCGCGACAAGGTGGGCAAGGTCACCCGGGCCCAGGTCGAGGACATCGCGAAACAGAAGGCGAAGGACTTGAACGCGTCCGATCTGCCGCAGGCCGTGCGGATCATCGAAGGCACCGCACGTAGCATGGGCATCGAGGTGGTGTGACATGGCGACTCATGGAAAGAAGTATCGCAAGGCGGCGGATCTCGTAGACCGGACGAAGGGCTACGAGCTCCCCGAGGCGATCCAGTTTATCAAGGACCATCCGATGGCGAAGTTTGACGAGACGGTGGACGTCTCGTTTCGTCTCGGGCTCGATCCGACGAAGTCGGATCAGGCCGTCCGCGGAACGGTTTCGCTTCCGCACGGCACCGGCAAGAAGGTCCGCGTGATCGTGTTCGCCGACGGCCCTGCCGCGGACGCCGCGCGCGCCGCGGGCGCCGAGGCGGTCGGATTCCAGGACCTCATCGAGAAGGTGCAGGGCGGCTGGACGGACTTCGACATCGCGGTGGCGACGCCCGATGCGATGAAGGAAGTCCGCAAACTCGGCAAGGTGCTCGGCCCCCGCGGCCTGATGCCCAATCCGAAGACCGGCACCGTGGCGGCCGACACCGCGCTGGCGGTGAAGCAGTTTCAGGCCGGCCGGGTCGAGTTCCGGATGGACAAGAACGGCAACGTGATGGTGCCGGTCGGCAAGCGGAACTTCGAAGTCAAGGCCCTGGTGGAGAACTGCACGGCGGTGATCGATGCGCTTCGCGCGGCCCGTCCGGCGGCGGCGAAGGGGACCTACCTCCGGCGTTGCACCGTCAGTTCGACGATGGGCCCGGGCCTGCATTTGAACATCCGGGATGTGGAAGCGGGAGGCGAGGGATGACGACGTCGGCAAAACGCAAGGGTGCGCGGCGCGTCCGCCCCGAGAAGGAATCGCAGCTGGTCGAGATCCAGAATCGGGTCGCGGCCTCGGCGTACGTGCTGCTGGCCGACTACACCGGCTTGAACTCGTCCCGCACGACCGAATTGCGAAACCGGCTGCGCAAGGTCGGCGCGCGCATGCAGGTGATTCCGAACCGTCTCTTCCGGGAGTCGGTCAAGGCCAAGGGGCCGGATCTCCGGGCGTTCCTGAAGGGCGCGACGGCGATGATCGTCGGCAGCGGCGATGTGGCGGAAACGGCGAAGACGCTGGTTCAGTTCCACAAGGAATGCAAGATGCCGGTGATGAAGGCCGGCGTCTTCGAGGGGCGGATCCTGTCCGCCGCGGATGTGCATACGCTGTCCGCGCTCCCGTCGAAGAAGGTGCTGCAGGCCATGGTCGTCGGCACGATGGCGGCTCCGATGAGCGGCCTGGTCGGCGTCCTGCAGCAGAAGCTGGCAAGTCTGGTGTACGTGCTGAAGGCGGCCCAGGAGAAAAAGGGGCAAGCTGCGGCGGCCTAGGCCTCGTGCGGTCGGTTCATGGTGAACAACAAACCCTCTGGTTTCAGAGGAACGGCGAGTAAGGAGAATAGGTAATGAGCGAGAATACAGCGGCCCTGGATCCGAAGCTTGAGCAAATCGTTTCGAGCGTCGAGACGCTTTCCGTCCTCGAGCTGTCGCAGCTCGTGAAGGCGTTGGAATTGCGGCTCGGCGTGTCGGCGGCGGCCCCCGCGGCGGTTGCGGCGGCTCCCGCGGCCGGCGCGGCGCCTGCGGCCGAGGAGA
>CAYXFW010000541.1:0-2759 GCA_964464305.1 uncultured Verrucomicrobiota bacterium | reverse complement strand
CCCTTGTCATATATGAACCCGAGTTCCAACTGACCCCTGGCATAGCCGTGCTGAGCGGACTTGGAATACCATTCGAACGCTTGGGTCTTGTCCCGTTTCACCAGAATTCCCTGGTCGAAGAAGTCTGCCAACACCTTCTCGTAAAACGCATCCCCCGATTCCGCCCTGCTCCGTAACATGGCCAACCGCGTCTGATCCCTTCCCGCGTTGTCGGCCTTCGCCATATGGGTGGGGAACACCCGGTCAATCCCCTCCTCGCGCTTCAGAGCCAGTAGTGCCTCACGGCATACGTGCAGAGCGACTGTGTTGCCCTCACGCGCCGGCGGTGTGAGTGCCGTCAAGATCCGGTTGAGCGAGCTTTCGGTGCCTTCGTAGGATGGAAGCTGCACGTCGGTCCCAGAAGCGAACGCGAGCCCACTTGCCGTAGCAAGCCATATGAACAACACATGTCTCATGATCATCCTGGCTGCGAACGTTGCCCTTCTCGGGCGGCGCGTCAGCGACGTACCGAGCAAGGGCGTGTTCGCAGTCCTATGGTTCCTCGCCCTGTGGGATCGGCAATCCTCTTTCCTTCAGGTAGACCGTGTCGTCGCGTAGTAACCGGTGGTAGTAGTACTTGCCAAGCCATGGCAACTGTCCGTGAGCGAGTTCCCATCGCACGGTCGGGAGGTGTCGCCCCGTTGAGATGTACTGATACAGATTGGTGGCGAGGTCCCGTCCATACGGGCACAGGGAGGCGTCCTGGGAGAGATCCCTCAGGGTAGGCAGTCCTCTTGTTCCAGCGAAGTGCCATGTGGCCCATGTGCCTTCGTGAATGCATGGGTACATGTCCTTGCCGGGCTGAAAGGCCTCCCGTACGAACATCTCCCCGTTGTTTACCACCCGTGATGGGTACCCCAACAACCATATCGTGAAGAGCGAGGCCGTGAGAACGAAGACCCCTCCAATGCTGTATCCAATCCATTTCAGTCGCTTCGTCATCATCTTTTGCGAACATCGTATTGGCCGTCAGGAATAGCACGCCTCATCGTCGACGGGCGGTGCTTTCCCAATATGTTGCCCCTCCAAACACATGAGCTGCGACCGAGTCTGACGCATAGCATGGTATTGGTTTCGGCGGGATATGCGTCGGCGGCCAGGCTGGCCGCCCTTCACCCGCTTCTGCCCCGTGCCTCACGTCCCGTTCCTCCTGTGCCGCCGACGCCTGACCGACGGCGACTTCTGGACGAGGTATACGCCCGGCGACGGATCGCGGGCAAGCAGTTTCCGCGCCGATCAGCGGTCGGCCAGTGTGGGGGCGCGGGAGGATGCACACGGAGACGCGGAGGACGCAGAGCGGTCCGAGGACCGAAGTCCGAGGACCGAGATCCGAGGGCCGACACGTCTATTCCCATCCTGGCAATCCTGTGATCCTGTCTCCCCTTCCCCTCCTGCGGAAGCAGTGTCGAGTGGCAGGTGTCGAGTGTCCCGCAGGTGTCAGGTTGCGGAGGCGGGGCGAGGGTCGGGGGTCGAGGGGGCGCCGGAGGCGTTGAGGACGCTCGGGAAGAACGGCCGGATCTTAATCCTAATCGTAATCCTAATCCTAATCGTGGCCCTCCGTGCCGATTACGATTACGATCATGATTACGATTACGACCAGCAGCACCGAATTTAACGGCCGGATCGGGAGTCAGAGATCGGAGATCATCCCTGTTCCGGCTGTTGCCCGGGGGCGGGGCGTAGTAGGTTGAGGGCGTGATGACGATGGAACGGGTGAAGTGGGACGGATGGGTGCCTGCGCAGCGGGCGACGCTGTTGTTCGTACGGCAGGGGGGGCGGATTCTGCTGATCGAGAAGAAGCGGGGGCTGGGTGCGGGGAAGGTGAATGCGCCCGGGGGACGGATCGAGCCCGGCGAGACGGACAAGGCGGCGGCGGTGCGCGAGGTCGAGGAAGAGGTCTGCATCACGCCGCATCCGCCGGTCGAGCGGGGCAGCCTCAAGTTCCAGTTCGTCGACGGGTTCTCGATTTCGGCCGCGGTCTTCACCTCCGACGGTTTCACCGGAGAGCCGCGCGAGACGGACGAGGCGGTGCCGATGTGGGTGGACGAGCGGAACATCCCCTACGGACGCATGTGGGCCGACGACCGGATCTGGGTGCCCCACATGCTGGCCGGGCGCCGGTTCGACGGACGGTTTCTCTTCGACGGGGACACGATGCTGGATTACCGCCTCGAGGTCGGCCCACGGGCCGTCAGGCCGGCCGGCTGACGACGAACGCGGCCAGATCGCGCAGCCGCGCGCCGCGGGCGCCGAAGATTCCGATCGCCTCGCAGGCCTCGTCGACCAGGGCGGAGGCGCGGCGGCGGGCGCCCTCGATCCCCCACACAGCCACGGCCCCGGCCTTCCCCTTCGACGCATCGCGGCCGGTGGACTTGCCCATCTGCTCCGGCGTCGACGTGGCATCGAGCACGTCGTCGAAAATCTGGAAGGCCAGGCCCGCGCATTCCCCGTAGCGGGACAGCGCGGCGAGCGAGGCCGCGTCCGCCCCGGCGGCGATGGCCCCGATGCGGCAGGCGGCGCGGATCAGGGCGCCTGTCTTGCGGGTGTGGGTCCACTCGACCGATTCCGCGGTGGCCGTCCGTCCCTCGCCGGCCAGGTCGGCCGACTGGCCGCCGACCATGCCCCGGCTTCCGGCGGCGGTCGCGAGTTCCAGGGAGAGGGCGCCCGCGGCGCAGGGTGCGGGGACCGGAATGGGAGCCATAACCTCGAACGCGAAGGTC
>CAYXFW010000540.1:0-2761 GCA_964464305.1 uncultured Verrucomicrobiota bacterium | reverse complement strand
TTCGTATCGCGACGCCAATGTCGAACTCGTGAAGGAGGCCGTCGCGCGCTTCGGGGCCGAGCGGGTGACGTGGACCAACTCGGGCGCCCCGACAGCCCCGGAAAGGGCGGCCGCGGGGCTGCCCGATTACGTCTCGCTGCCGGACGGCGGAATCCGGGCCGTCTACGATCGATGGTACGGTTCGCGGGCAACCAACTGGACCCTCGCCGCCCTGAACGCGAAAGGGGCGCTCGCGAGTGGGGCGTGAGAACAGGGGCCGTGAAACCCAGACCGCCGAGGAGATGACCCACATGACCACGGATTCGATCCCCGCAGGAATCGCACGAATCGCCCTTGTCCTCCTGCTCGCCGCCGGGGGCGCGCAGGCGGCCGGGCGGACGCCCAACCTGGTCTGGATCATGGCCGACGACCTCGGCTGGGGCGAACTGGGCTGCTATGGGCAGAAGGTCATCCGGACCCCCCACCTCGACCGCATGGCACGGGAGGGCCTCCGTTTCACCCATTTCTACGCCGGCGCCACCGTCTGCGCCCCCTCCCGGAGCGTCCTGATGACCGGTCTGCACCACGGCCACACGCGCGTCCGCGGCAACGCCGGCAAGGCCCATCCGGCCGCACAGGCGCTGCATGCCGGCGACGTCACCGTGGCCCGCGCCCTCCAGCAGGCCGGCTACGCGACCGCGCTCGTCGGCAAGTGGGGCCTCGGCGATGTCGGCGAGGCGGAGAGCGGACTCCCCCGCCGCCACGGGTTCGACTATTTCTTCGGCTACCTGAACCAGAACCACGCGCACAACCATTTCCCGGATTTTCTCTGGCGCAACGAGGAGAAGGTCTCCCTGCCCAATCTCGTGACGCCGTCCGGAGAGTCCGGCGGCGGGTACGCAGCGGAAGGGATTCTCTATGCCGACGATCTGGTCGCCGACGAGGCGCTCAAATTCGTCTCGCACAACCAGGACAAACCCTTCTTCCTCTACTGGAGCCCCGTCCTCCCCCATGCCAACAACGAGCGCGCCCGCGCCCTCGGGAACGGCGCCCATGTGCCGGACTACGGGCCCTACGCCGGAACGGATTGGCCTGCGCAGGACAAGGGCCACGCGGCGATGATCACCCGCCTCGACGGCTATGTGGGCCGGCTCATGGACCATCTGCGCCTGCTCGGGATCGAGACAAACACGCTGGTGATCTTCACCAGCGATAACGGTCCGCAGGACGAGAGCCGCCACGCCCTGGAACGCTTCCAGCCCTCGGGCCCGTACCGCGGCATCAAGCGCAGCCTCGCCGACGGCGGCATTCGCGTCCCCACCCTCGCCTGGTGGCCCGGCACCGTCGCGCCCGGCCGCGAAACCGCCCACGTCGCCTACGCCGGCGACTGGTTCGCCACCGCGGCCGAGCTCGCCGGAGCGACCGCGCCCGCCGGGCTCGATTCGATCAGCTTTGCCCCGACGCTCGCCGGCCGCGACGCCGACCAGAAACGCCACGAGTTCCTCTACTGGGAATTCCACGAACGCGGCTTCAGCCAGGCCGCGCTGTACCAGGGCCGGTGGAAGGGCATCCGCGAGCGCTCCCCCTCCGCCCCGCTCGCCCTCTACGACCTTCAGAGCGACGTACCAGAGACGAACGATCTCGCCGCGCTGCACCCGGACATCGCCGCGCGGATCGATGCATGGCTGAAGACCGCCCGCAGCGAAAACCCCGACTGGCCCATGCGGCCCGCCCCGAAGGCCGCGAAGCCGTAGTCCGCCCTGGAGAAGGACACCACCGATGACACGGATTCCACGGATGAGGAAAGCGGTTCCGGGACCCATTCGAGCGGGCTGCCCCTGATCTTATGGTTGGTATCCGTGCAATGTGCGGCGTCCTTTCCGCGTTTGAGTGTGGGTACCGTCGAACCGGAGGCATGAGATGATCGCACGAATCCGATGGACCGCCCTTGCCCTCGCCCTGCTCGCTGTGGCGCCCGCAACTCCCGCCGCCCCGGCCACGCCTGCGCGGCGGCCCAACGTGCTGTTCCTCATCGCCGACGATCTGAACAACTTCCTCGGATGCTACGGCGACCCGCGCGCGAAGACGCCGAACCTCGACAAGCTCGCCACCCGCGGCGTGCGATTCGACCGCGCCTACTGCGCCTTCCCGCTCTGCGGTCCGAGCCGGAATTCGATGCTCACCGGGCTCCATCCGAACAGCTCCGGCATCCTCGCCAACTCGCAGATCTTCCGTCAGACGATCCCCTCGCACGTCAGCCTGCCGCAGGCCTTCCGGCGGGAAGGCTATTTCGCCGCGCGGATCGGCAAGCTCTACCACTACAACGTGCCCAATTCGATCGGCACCGACGGCCACGACGACCCCGCTTCGTGGGAGATGGAAGTCAACCCCGCCGGCTGCGACCGGATGGAGGAGGAGGGCGACATCTTCACCCTCACCCCCCGCCAGTTCGGCGGCACCCTGAGCTGGCACGCGTCGCCCCGGCCCGACCGGCTGCACACCGACGGCATGATTGCGGACAACGCCGAGTGGATCCTCGAACGCTGCGCCCGGAACCGAGACCGCCCCTTCTTTCTTGCCGTGGGCTTCTTCCGCCCCCACACGCCCTACGTCTCGCCGCGCCCCTATTTCGACCTCTATCCGCGTGCGGACATGCCCGTCTTCCCGCCCGTCGACGCCTTCCGCAAGCCGACCCTTCCCGACGCCGCGCTGGCCAGCCACAGGAAGGACCACGACAAGCTCACCGACGATCTCCGCCGGCAGTGCGTGCAGGCCTACTGCC
>CAYXFW010000539.1:0-2774 GCA_964464305.1 uncultured Verrucomicrobiota bacterium | reverse complement strand
GTTCGCCGACAGCCGGCTGCCCGACACAACCCGCCGCTGCGGGGAGTTCTGGAAATGGACGGTCTCGTCGTCCCGCGGCGCCGCATCGATCCGGACGTAGGTTTGGCCGACAGCGGCAGCCCGACCGGTGCCGCACTCGACCGTGCAGGTTTGACATGCCGGCGTGATGCCGCCGGGCTTCGACGCGACATGCCTTCCAGCGAGGTGAAGGTATCGACGAAATCCGTCGCCGGACTGCGGAAGGGCGGGCACTGACGGTGAATCGATCACGGCGCCGCCTCGATGCATGCCGCGATAGCCGCGCGGGTCTCGCGGTCGCATCCGCGAACGATGTTCTGCCACGTCAGAAGCAATTCGGAGAGCTTGTCGGCGACATGTCCGAAATCGACCAGGACGCAGATCGCAAGAAGCAGGCTGTGTTCGCCTTGCGAGGCCTTGCCGGCGTAGGCACGCACGGCCATGACGAAACAGCCGTGCGCCTCGTTGTTCCGGCTGACGACCGCGTGTCGAAGTCCGCCGAACGAATGGGAACGCTCGAGGAGGCTGGCCCATTCACCACCCAGACCGGCGAACACTCGGCTGGCGGGACCGGTCTTGAAGTCGGCATAGTCCATCATTCTGTTCCCCTTCTCGGAAATCGGTCGGTGTTCGTGACGACCGCGCTCAGACGCCCGCGGACCGAGGCGGCTCACTGTGCATCGAGTTCGGCTGCGGTGCCGGCCACGCTGTCCTCGAGCGATGTGGCGAAGCGCAGGATCGACTGGGGGCTGAAGATGGCCCCGCCGACCGTGTGCAGCTGGACGAAATCCCATTCGTCCGCGATCCCATGCGGCACCGGAAGCGTGGCGCTCGAATAGACGTGCTTGCGATGGTCGGCCACGTGATCGATCACGCCGTACAGCACGCCGCCGCGCTCGTCCCCCCACAGCATGCTGACGTTGACGGCATTGATCCTGCCACCGGGCGGCTCGCGGAGGATCTGCCATGTCTGCTTGAGCACGTCCGACAATCCTTGGGCAAAAAGATCCGCCGGCGCGCGTTCGCGTCCTCCCTGGATTCCGGGCGTGCCCGTTCCGACGACGACCTGGTGCGTCATGTTGCTGAGCCGGGCGAGCACCCGCACGATGGCGTCGGGTTGGGCCTGCCGGCCGCCGATGGCCATCAGGACGAGGGCGCCTTCTGTCGCCAACGCCTCGGTGTTTTCCTCCGCCGCGCATGGGATGAGCCCTGTCGCGACAAGCGCACCGCAGGCGTTAGCGACGACCTCAGCGTCGAGTTCGGTCGCGGCGGCGATCTGTTTGCTGAACTGGCGAGATCCGAAAAGGGAGCGCCGGGCATCCTGAGGTTCGCTGTAGGGCATTGCAGATCCTTCGCAGGGCCGCGGCGACGGTTGACGCCGGTGGCGGGTTTCTCTACTGAAAAAATCTCACTGGAAGAACTGTGGGTCAACTCGGGAAAGCAGTCATGGTTAATTCACGTCGGTTGGCTGCGGTCGTCGCGGACGCGTTAGGGATGCCTTTGACAAGCACGGTCCAGCACGCCCGCAACCTTCGCGAAGCGCCCGATCATCCCCTGATCGCGCAGGGTGGCCGTGGCCGCCACGTGCCTGAGATGACCCATGACGACGCGGCGGCGCTGGTCTGCGCAGTCCTGGCTTCGGACGCGGTCGGTGCCAGTGCTGAGACGGTCCGGTCTCTCAAGAAACTAAAAGCCCAGTACCACGGTCATCATTCAAGCGGACGCCGCCGCCGAACGGATTTCGTGGGCATTCCGGACTTCCGTCTCGATATCGGGCCGGACCACGACGTGATTGGGGGGCTGGCTGCCATCCTGCGCTTTTTCAGCCGCGAGGACGCCTTTCTCGAAGAGCTGAACCACAGGCGAAGCGAGCCCTACGTTGTCCGGGCGACATTCGAGGTCGAATATCCGCAGCATTTCGTGTCGATGTCGGTCGGGGTCCCGAGCGTAGCCTCGCAGAACTGGACCTTCGGAAACCGCGCGTTCGCACGCACCGAGCAGATACGACGCTGTCGGCAGGATGCTTTACGTGAGATTGCTTGCTGTCTCGCGCCGTCCTGAACCGGAGGGATCATCGTCCGCGGTCCGCCTGCGGTGGACGCCGGGGTAATCAACGGGTCACGGTTCCTCGATCAACTGCACGATGGTCCGCGCGTCGCCTCACCGTTGCTCAGGTCGACCTTGGTCTCCGTGTCGCTCGGATAGCCGAGCGGCGCGGGCTTACGGCAGGACGAATGCTCCCTAAGTCGCGGGCGTCACCGGCCTCGGGTTAGAGGTATTCAAATACATCGTTAGAACCTCAATGTGGACCATAGTTTCGCCGGTTGACCAGTTGGAAACGGAATGACACGGATCCGTCTGTAGACCTGATTGAGCAGGTCTCTTCGCAGATGCCGGAGAGATCGCAGGTCGAGAGGAGGAGACAGTCCGGTTCGCTCTCTTAGCCCGGTCGCGCGGACGGGCCATCTGCCTGCCATGTCAGCTTCTGAGGAGTTGCGGCCGACCGCCTGCGTCGAGCCGCACGGCGGAATGGTCGACGGCAAGGGCGGCTCAGCGATGCTTGGTAATTCATGGGCTCGACTATCCGACCTAACTGACCGCCCTTACTCTGAGCGGGACAGCAGATCTTAGGCGGTGAACGCGTGGAAATGATTTGATATGATGGATGCTGATCTAGTTAGCTGTAGTTCGATGCTCTTACCGGCGCCAACGTAAAAAACGCTAAAGATCGATTCCTCTAGGAAAATCATTGACTT